>JAUVYS010000046.1 GCA_030602965.1 Candidatus Bathyarchaeota archaeon
ATACTTCAATAAACATAAACAACCCATTGCACAACTACTTCTAACTAAAGCAGACTTTGAGAATCCTGTTCGATACAAGAACCTCAAGAATACTTTGGAGACTCTTATCAAGTGGGAGGTTGTACCTGTGATAAATGAGAATGACACTGTCGCTATTGAGGAAATTAAAGTTGGAGACAATGATACCTTGGCTTCTTATGTAGCAATAGGAATGGATGCAAAATTATTGATTTTGCTAACTGATGTTGATGGGTTGTACACAAGAGATCCTAGCGAGTTTGATGGTGGGGAATTAATCAATGTCGTTGATGAAGTGACCTCGGAGATTGAAAACTGTGCGAGTATGGCAGGTAAGGGTTTTGGAGGTATGTACACCAAGGTTCAAGCTGCGAAAAGATTAGCTAATCATGGAATTTATACAACTATTGTCAATGGTGGAAAAAAGAACATAATCAAAAGCGTTCTCGAAGGGAAAAAAGTCGGTACACTCTTCCTCACAAAAAGGTAGGAAAAAATGAGTAAAGTCAGAGCAAAAGCTAAAGCTGCAAAAGCAAGCTCTTTCAAAATGTTAAACCTGTCAACTAAATTAAAGAACAATGTACTAATCAAAATTTCTGAAGCCATTTGGGGTAAACGAGAAGAAATATGTAAAGTAAATCAAAAAGATCTATCAAATGCTGAATCTCTACTCCGAAAAGGAGATTATAGCAAATCTTTAGTTAAACGTCTTAAACTCGATGAATCAAAACTTAAACTTATTGTAGATATGATTAAGAGTGTCTCATTATTAGATGATCCAATTGGAAAGACTGAATATGCTATTGAATTAGATAAAGGCTTGGAACTTTTCAGAGTCACATCTCCAATAGGTGTAATAGGCGTGATCTTTGAGTCAAGACCAGATGCATTACCTCAAATTGCTTCGCTTTGTTTAAAGTCAGGGAATTCTGTTATATTGAAGGGAGGAAGTGAAGCAAAAAATTCCAATCATAAATTGTATTCGATTATTAATGAAACATCGGTTGAAGCTGGAATCCCAGCAGGGTGGATTCAGCTCATAGATGAACGTACAGAAGTACTGGAGTTGTTGAACCACGATGATCTTGTTGATCTAATAATACCAAGAGGTAGTAATGATTTCGTAAAATACATTCAAAAAAATACCAAGATACCTGTACTAGGCCAGTCGGAAGGAGTCTGCCATGTTTATGTTGATGAATATGCTGATCTTGAAAAAGCCGTTGAAATTTGTTACGACGCTAAAGTTCAATATCCAGTTGTCTGTAATGCTGTAGATACAATAATTGTTAATCATAACATCGCAGAAAATTTTCTTCCTATCATAACAAATCAATTTAAAGAAGCTGGTGTTGAGATAAGAGGTTGTAGAGTTACAAAACAAATTCTTGGGGACCAGATTAAAGAAGTCAATGATATTGATTGGGGAAAAGAATATCTAGAATTAACGGTCGCAATTAAGATAGTTAATAACTTAGATGAAGCCATAAGTCACATAAACAAGTACGGTTCTCATCATACGGATTCAATTGTTACCGAAAACGTTGATACTATGTTAAGATTCATTAAAGAAGTTGATTCGTCAAGTGTAATTAGTAATGCATCAACACGTTTCAGTGATGGTTACAGATATGGTTTAGGTGCTGAAGTAGGTATAAGTACAGGAAAAATTCATGCGCGTGGACCAACTGGTCTAGAAGGTCTGACAATTTACAAGTATCATTTAATAGGTTCAGGACAAACCGTAACAAAGTATGTTGGTGGAAAAGGGAAGGATTTTACTCACCGTAAACTGTCAAAGAATTGGAATGAAAAATTAAAAGAATTGTCTGATGAGATGTGACACTCCTTATGAAAATACTTATGCCTGAATAAAGATCTTTACTGATTTTTTTCATTATTCTATCACAAAAGAGTTAACAGCATCAACTTGAAAGGTATGTACGGTTACAACCTTAATGATTAACTCACGAACTAGCGTTCACTGTCCGAAAAATTGCTTATATCTTTCACATAGTTGATCTTGAATTATGCAAACATCTGAAGAGATTTTCCTGAGAAAAATAGGATACAGCCAAGTGAAGATTATGAAATATCTGCCAAGCTTCACAAGGCAAGTCTCTCTGTGTTCTACAAAGAAAAAGAGGAAGGAATATGTTGTCGTCAAATATTACAAATATAATATTAGACGAATATTGACGGATTACATGATTTGTGGTCTCTCCCTTGCCATATTAAGACCAATTAAAGCATATGCATCTACAACTGAAAAAATTCGAGGAGCAATAATGGCGAGGAAGATATTTAGGAAAGTTAGGATTGAAACACCACAATTAATATACCCCACCGATATTCGACAACTTTCACGCTTAGGTCACTTTGTTGTAGAAAAATATGAGGATGCTAGACCACTGACACAATTTGTTCTTACTGCAAAAAACAAAGAACTTACTGACATTGCCTACATTATTGGAGTGAAAACTGCTTCCCTTCATAAACTTGGATACGCCTTTGGTGATAACAGAGCTTCAAATACCTTGATCAAAATTGAGGACGATAAAATACATTTCATTAAGGTTGATCACGAATATTTCTGTTGGGATCCATACAAGGTTTTCCAGATACTTGACATTATTTTAATAACACAGTATCCTGGAATCCCAAAGCCTTTCGTTGATGGGTTTTTTAAGGGTTATTCAGATTCTAGCGGTTTTGATTCGCTAGGTGTGAATCCTGAATATTTTGAACGTGCTTCCTATTTATTTGGAGATATACTTTCCTTGCCTCTACATTTCATTAAAAGATTTGAATAATTTAGCATATGTGGACTATCAGTCTGTAATGTGAACTTTATTCTGTTCTATTTTTAATACTTCTGTAAAGATTAATCAAACTTAGAAGAGCTAATAAACCATTTAAAATCAAAAATATTGTGCTTCCTTCAAAATAGGCATGTAAGGATAAAAAAACAAGAATAAAAAATAATTATTCACGTCCCGAAGACTTTACAGAACCTAAAATAGGATTCTGGTAACTCTTAGGGATTTCAATGATAAGAATTTTCAGGTGGTAACATTCGGGATTTAGCCAGAGTGGATCAAACAACATAATACAAAATTATTTAAATCTTATTCATTAACTAATTAGTACGGTGTTATGATTGTTTTCCTGTTTTGAGTACGTTCTTATCTTTGGCGGGTGTGTTCTTGGTGCTTTCATTTGGGTGATTATTGGATATAGAATAATACCTAATTTCATAGTGAGAATACCTTTTTTCGGAGAGAGATCCTCAACTGTTGTTTGGTGTTTGATTGGTGGGGTAGTTGCATATCTTCTTGAAAGAACAAGTGGCTATGGAATTGAACCAGCGATATTCAGTGCGATACTTGCGGGAGTTAGTTGGCATGGTATCTTCACAGGTGTTTCCACTACCATATTTAAGAAAAGAGATGAACAGGAATATCAAGACTTGGCTTCTGATTTGAGCCAGTAATAAAGTTTAATTACTGATTGATTGATAATAAATTGATCTTGTGATCGTGAGAGAGAAAAAATTGCCGCTTTTTGAATTGCCTAAAGGTAGAATCTCCTCATTACGGCAACATCCTATTAAAGAGTTCATTGATGGTGAAAGTGGCTCGCCTGATGTGTTGTTGATAAAGAGCGATGCTAATGTAAAGAAAATATTAGAAGCAATACTATCGCCTAAAAATCGAGAAGATGCCGTAATAGTTGTTAAACACAAATCTAAATCGCCTGCTATTGGCATAATTGCTGATGTTGATTTTTTGGAATGGATTGAGAACACTATGAAGAAAGGTATTCCTTCCAAAGGGACGGCTTCACAAATTTCTAAAAAAGAGCCTGACTTCTTCCACGTCAAAGAAACGGAGCCTCTTCAAAAAGCCATTGATGTGATGAAGGAACGTGGGGTAACTCACGTTGTAGTTCTTGACGAAAAGAAGAATTTTGTTGGATGGGTGACAAAAAGAAGCATTTTGAGGAAAATGGGAGCAGCGATAGGGAAACCCTCGATCTAAATCCTATCCTTTCACATATGCTTTTCTTATTAGAGAGAGCCATTTATTTTTCCTTTAATTTCAAATCTAACATCCTTCATCAGACGAAAGTTTACAAGGTGTTCCAATCCGACGCAGAGTATACAGAACCCTATTTACAACTAAGCTTCTACAAAAATATGCAGAAGAATTATCCCACGATGGTTAACACCTTTATTTATCCCACGCCAACGGAACAGAACCTCCAATTTCACTGCAGTTTAATCTTATATACACAGCGTATACAGCAGTCATATATGGTATGCATAATCATTATGCGTCATGTATACTCGTTATACATCAATCATAAATTAGTGGGACATTTATGACTGTCTGACGGTCTGACTGTCCTTTTTGCATTTAGTTTACCGTAAATTCACTTCATTGTTAGATTATTCAATGGTGTGCTTCTAAGGTTGACTTCTAAGTTGTACTTCTAAGAACATAACAGAAAACGTTTTTATATGAGGGTTTACTTAGAGAACCTCGGTTAATATGAACAGTAAACAGGCAATACCAGACTTTGAAGCATTAGAAAGAGTATCGGAAGATGAAGTGCCAAAAGTTGTGCAGTTAAGGCAGAGTAAATGGTTGGAGTTATTCAAAAAAATTCCCGAAGGTGAAGGAGTAAAGGTTACACAAGCAGATACAACTGTTAATCTATCCTATGTTAGGACAGTAGTAAAGAGATTAATAAAGAAAAAACAATTATCGGAAAAATACTATGCTACACAACGAACAATCGGTAACAAGAAAGCGATATATGTCGTACACTCAACCAAAGAACAAAAATAGAAAAACAAGATCACGAAAGGTGAGATCGGAAGGAGTTAGACCAAAACTCCTGCCAGAGTAAAGTCATACCTATCCTTTCGGTCTCACTCGTGAATAAGCCACCGTAACACTACGGCAGTGTGCCGACTTTGGTAAGTCGGAAGTTCGGGTTCAATTCCCGACGGTGGCTCCCATTTCGGTTTATGTTTATAAACCTTTATAAAACTTTCCTTTTTACCGTTATGTGTTTTTATTGTTAAAATGCTATGTTGTTAGGGGTAATGGTTCTTTTAATGTTATCCTGCTTTATATTTATCCATATATTCTCGTATAGCCTTCTCAGTTTCTGCACTAACTTTCCGAGCCGATCCTTCTTTATTTATTACAAATATAGTCCATTCTCTCCACAGCCCATCATCAACTGAAATGGAAGTTTTACGTTTTGACATATACAAACCTCACTTCCACATGGTTCTTTCAGAGTATATATGTTTTACGGTATAACGGTATAACAGTAATATTTATATATAATAAACCCTATAACTGTATAACGGTAAAACGGTATAAGTGTATTAAAAATGACTTTAGAAAATCCACGAGAAATAAGGGGTTTGGCAATAGTATCAATGGGCAGTCAAATCAAAAGAATTGATGCAAACACGTACAGAGTAAAATCGCAAAATGGAAATGGATGGTATCTTGTTAAAAAGAACGGTCTTGAATGGACTTGCGAATGTCCAGATTTCGTTTATCGTCATATTGTTTGTAAGCACCTTTATGCAGTTGAGTTTTCACAAACTCTAAGGAGAAAAATAACATCTGAAAATTTAGGAATTGAAGAAGTATGCAAACCAGAAACAATTTGTAAAAAATGTGGTTCTTCCAAAATAATTAAACAAGGATTAAGGAAGAACAAAAGCGGAAATGTTCAGAGATTCTTATGCAAAGAATGTGGATGCAAATTTGTTTTAAAAGAATCTGGATTCCATAAAATGAAGAACAAACCTAAGATAGTAACATTAGCTCTTGATCTTTATTTCAAAGGAATTTCTTACAGGAAAGTTGTAGATCACTTAAAACAGTTTTATGAAATAGAAGTAAGCCATGTTGCCATAATAAAATGGGTTAAGAAATACACACAACTAATGAAAAAGTATACGGATAGTTTGATTCCTCAAACATCAGGAATATGGCACACAGATGAAATGGCTATAAACATCAAAGGAAAATATGATTGGCTTTGGAATGTTATGGATCACGAAACAAGATTTCTTTTAGCAAGTCAAATCTCAAAGAGAAGAGAAGTAAAAGATGCAAGAAAAGTGTTTCAACAAGCTAAACAAATAGCAAACGGTAAACCACAGATTATGGTTACAGATGGTCTACCAGCTTACATTAAAGCCTTCAAAAAAGAGTTCTTTACATTACGAAATCCAAGAACGAAACACATCGCAAAACCAAGATTTACAGACAAATCAAATAATAACAGAGTAGAACGGATGCAAGGCTCAATCAGAGAAAGAGAGAAAGTAATGAGATCGCTAAAGAATAGAGAAGAAAACCACATAATAGATGGTTACAGAATCTACTACAATTTTATTAGACCACACCAAGCCCTAAACGGAAGAACACCAGCAGAAGAAGCAGGAATAAACCTTAATCTTAAAGGGAACAAGTGGTTAGAATTAATAAAGAAAAGTACTAATGTTCTATAATGTTACCCTCTCTCCTAATTTTACCGATAACCTCCAAACCATAGGCACTAACAGAACTTTCTTGTTCCACGATTTCAAGTATATGTTTAATCGCTTTTTCGCCAAAAGCACCCAAGGTATCAATAGCTTTCTCTTGAGTTTCTTTATGTCCCGTTTTTAAAGCGACTTCTTTTATTCTACTCATAATTATTTCATCTGACAAACTGTTTGACAAGTTTTACCACTTTCTCAATATTTTTTCTATAAGGGTGATTAATATACCAATCTAAAAATATTTTTACATCCTTCTCACTTAGTTTTAAAACCATTTCCATAATATCAAGTTCTCTCAATAAATGCTTTTCAACAATCCTCTGCACTTTACTAAGAGAAACCGACATGAGAGTTCCAAATCCCGAATGTTACCACCCTAAAATTCATAAGCACAAAAACCCGAAGAGTTACCAGAATCTAAAATAGGAATGTACATTAAATAGTATTTAAGACCGTAAAATAGTATGATATTAAATAGATTCCTACAACGATCAGCATTAAACCGCTAATTTTTTGGAGCCAAGGAGTCATTCTTAGGATCTTTTCTAATAATAACCTCTTAGTTTTTGCTATGATTAGGGTGATGAGAATCATAGGCGCTCCCATACCAAAGGCATAAATTATAAACGTGATTACACCCTGCACAATTCCACCAACGTTTATCGCATAAAATAGAATCGAGAAGAAGATAGGAGCTGAGCACCCCAAGGTTGCCATGCCATATACAGCACCATAAAGGAAGAAGCCTAAGTAACCTTTTTGTTTTGGAGCTTTGACAGGTAAGGAGAAAAAGAATAACTTTTTTTCAATAAACATACTGATGCCTAGAATGATCATAGTTAAACCTACTACCACTTCAAAGAGTTGGATGTACGGATATATTATGCTGCCTAAAAATGAAACAATAACTCCAATAATGGAAAATACTATAATAAGACCAGTTGTGCAGATGATTCCACTTGAAAGTGCTTTTTCTAAAGAAACATTTGACCCCATGTAGTACGAAATATACCCAGGAAGCATTGGAATTCCACAAGGAGAAAAAAGTGAGAACACTCCCGAAGTGAATACAAACAATAATCCAGCTGAATCCAAAGACAACATAGGTTTACCTTCTTAATGCTTCATCTAAATGTGATTTTAAATTTATTTTGATATATCTTAATCTATAAGCCGATCAATCTCTTGAGTAAAAATGGAAGCATCTGCTACACCCGTATAGGTAAATCTGATGTAGCTATCTTGGTCTATTATCACTGTTTTCGGAATAGCTACTATTTGGTAAGCTGCGGCTAAGTTTACGGTGTCCATAGCCCAAATCCAAGTTGCATATGGAAATTCCTTAACAAATTCTCGTAAGATATCTTCAGATTCTGTGGGATCGATATCGATTGAAATTAAAACGACGTTATCTTCATACTTTTCCCATAAAAAGTTATATGTTGGCATTTGTAGTCTACAGGGAACACACCATGTCGCCATGAAATCAATTATCACTATCTTCCCTTTAAAATCGCTTAAATGAAAAGTATCTCCATTTAGACTTATCAGTGAGAAGCTTGGAGCTAGGGTTCCTGGATGTTTTTGATCATTATTTGGCGTTTCATTATTATCTTCACCATCTGTAATATAATTGTTAGAAAATGTTTGTTGTTGCAAGTACCATGCAGCCAGTATGACAACAATAGCAATGCAAATGAGAATAATTGGTTTGTAAATTCTCTCTTTCTTTTTCTGTGATTGAATATGTATTTTATGTGTACTCATATTGTGTTCCTTTTGACCCAAAGGTTTATGCCTTTTTTACTATCAAAAATCGCGAGAATGATTTGATTTTCATGAAAACAATCTTAGCTGCACTTAATATACCACTAAGCATATTTGATCAGTTATTAAGAATATAATAGTAAATATTATTTTTGGAACTCTTAATAGTCAGATTTTTAAATGTCTCCTTCCAAAATTGTAGGAAAACAGGTGAGATTTTAGTCCATGAAGATTTTAAGTGTATCTGCAAGACAAGTTTTAGATTCTAGAGGCAACCCGACGGTTGAAGCTGAAGTCTTCACCGTAGATGGTAAATTTTCAGCTATGGTTCCAAGTGGCGCTTCAACTGGTGAAAGAGAAGCTCTTGAACTGAGAGATGGTGGAAGAGCCTTCATGGGAAAATCTGTTAATAAAGCAGTGGAGAACATCGAAGAAGTAATCACGCCAAAAATTTTGGGAATGGACGTAACAAAACAGGAAGATATAGACAAGACAATGCTCGAACTAGATGGGACTGGAACGAAATCCAAACTTGGTGCAAATGCGATTTTAGCTGTTTCAATGGCGGTCTGTAGAGCCGGGGCTTTATCAAAGGGTAAACCCTTGTAT
>JAUVYS010000141.1 GCA_030602965.1 Candidatus Bathyarchaeota archaeon
AAGTTCTATAGTCGGTTTTTAAACCGATTACTGGTTTACCTAGGGCTGAAGCATATCCGATTTCAAAGGCTGTCCCTCCGTCTACATCAGGGCCGTCTAAGACAGCAACAACTACGTCAGAAGATTTCAAGGCTGAAATGTCAAGATTGAATAATTTTCTTTTTTCTTCATTCGTACCTTTCTTTATGAATGGGGCTTCTTGTGCTAACCATACCTCAAATCCAGCTTTTCTGATTGTACCTGCGATTTTCTTGTTGAAATCTCGTTCCCTATCATTGTAGAAAGGAGAGGAAAGATAGATTTTCTTCTTCAACATGAATTAACTCTTTTTATACTGATTCTAAATCCATGAATATTGATAGACTTGTATAACTTAGATTTGTATTCCCAGCCTCTTTACAACCTGAACCAGCATATATCCTAAGATGTTTATACTGATTGCTGATCCAATGAATATGCTTCCCCACCATAGCGTATATGGCATTTCAGTTATGAACGCTAAATATGTTCCAACTATGAACGTTATCGTGAGCGTTGCAAGGGAGCATCCAATAAACTCGCTTATCTTACTGTGTCTAGAGGTTCCTATCTTCCACGCTATATAACTTGCAATCAAGTTAGCTGTAGAACCAAGGATGATCTCTTTTCATAATTCAGCAAAAAGAATAGGAAAGAAGCTTGCGATAAGCTTGAAGCAAGCATACCTGATTGAACAACTGGGTAAATGTGAAAATTCAAACGTGCCAAAACTTGATGACGAAAACCTTGGTCTTTACGCTATGCGTAGAACCTGGGGGTTGATAGGTGAAGATTGCCCAGAACGATTACTACTTCAAGACTACAGTTCTTGGGAAAGAAAATATCTACCAGACACAATCTGCTATAAAGACATTAAAAAAGATCAAGAAAAATTCATGTTTTTTTGCACAAACTTCGATTTAAAAGAATTAACCGACATCAAACCTGCATCTGGTAGTGTTTATATTAAATCTGTTTGTGAACCTTTCGATGCTGAAATGGAGATCGACTGGCAAAGAATCGAAAACTGGATCAACCATTTCAACTTAGACATAAACAAAACACACGTTTCAGGACACGCTTCAGGACCACAACTAAAAGAATTAATCACCACAGTAAAACCAAAAATGATTGTCCCCGTGCATACAGAAAACGCTAAAGTATATGATAAATGGTGGAACAATGTCCACTTATTCAAAAAACTTGGAGAAACAATTGAATTATAGATATTTATTATGAATTGACATATGGTTTATCAATAAATGAAAACTTTTACGCTGAAAGTATGAGAAAAAATCGTAATTCTATTTAATCAATCGATCGTTAAATTATTAGCATAGGCAGTTTATACTTTATTTTCTCAGCATAAAAATGGGATTTGCTTTTCGTAAGATGAGTAAAAAAAATGGTTCATATGGTAGGTTGTTTCTTCCTTCATTGACTTTGTCAAATTTCGCCATAGGTCCACTAGGTGTTTTAACAGGACTGCTCTTAATTGATATAGCTCTTACATTCAAGGTTCCCATAGGTATCATGGGTCAAATTAGTACTTTTTCCAACATCGTTGCTTTTATTTCTTCGTTATTCATGGGAGTTTTGAGCGTTCGATTCAAACACAAAACACTCCTTTTAATTGGCTTGTTTTTAACCTGTATTTCAGCATTAGGTTGTTTTTACTCTTCAAATTTGAGTATGATGTTTTTATCCTACTCTATTAGTGGGGTAGGAAGCGCATTAGTTGGAACAATGTCTATTACGTTAATAGGAGAACATTCACATTTATCTGAAAGAGGAAAAGCAGTAGGATTAGTTATCGCAGGAGGTTCATTATCATACGTTATTGGAGCCCCCATGATTAGTTACATTGCTAATATTTGGAATTGGCGTGTTGTCATCTTAGCATTTGTGATACCCACAGTTGTTTTTAGTTTATTATCATCCTTCGTTGGTATACCTTCCACTTCGGATTTTAATGAGCCATATTTAAAGAAAAGGAATCTATTACATAGTTTCAAAGCAATCTTTGAAAATAGATCAGCAAATGCGTGTTTAATTGGCAATATCTTACGTGCTATATCATTTATGGCAATTCTAATTTATGGAACCTCATTCTATAGACAACGCTATATTGTTACGACAGATTTTGCCTCCATAATATTACTTGGGGCAGCTGTGAGCTATACTCTGGGTAGTTTGATCGCTGGTCGACTTGTAAACAAATATGGAAGAAAAAAATTTACTGCCTTTAACGTTGTTTCAGCTGGAATATTTATTGCATTATTTGTTTTTTTCACAAATCTTTGGTTTTCTTTGATATTATTCTTCATGGGCAGTATTTTTTCTGGAATGGCAGCTTCGACAGCTACGAGTTTAACTTTAGAACAAGTACCGAAACACCGTGGTACACTGATGGCATTGAATTCAGCGGCTTTAAGTTTAGGGTCTGCTTTAGGGGCTACAATAGGTGGTTTCTTACTTTTATTATATGATTATGAAATTCTAGGAAGTACTTTAGGTATATTAGGAATCATAGCTGGTATAATTTTTTATTTCTTATCATTTGATCCTTCAGGAAAAGTATCGTGAGAAAAAAATGAAGTCTTGAAAAACTTAGTCACTCTGAGGGTTCCCTGTCAGCCCCTATCAGAGACAAGCCATGACCTAGAAACTATCGATTATTCTGAAGTGCACTTATTCTAAGATTTTTTTCATAAATTATTGATTTTTGGTTTTTATTTCTCTTAATGCCGCCTCTATCTTTTGCTGTATTTTATTATATTCCTCCTCGTCCACTTCCCGGAATGTTAAATTAGCACGCTCAGCTTTTTTGCGTTGAATTTCTTCGTATTTCTTCTTGCTTTCTAAGATTTGATTAAGTGGTTCTTCAGCTCTTGTGTCACCGATTTTAGCAAGCGCTTCGATTATCTGCTCTCCTGGTTCTCCTAACATTAATGCTTTTATAAGTAGTTCAACTGCCCCTGTATCTCCAATCTCTGCAAGAGCTGCAATAATGGTTCTTTCTGTCTCTCCAGCTGTGTATGTAGGTTTTCTCTCAGACATCTCCCGTTCATAATACTTGATTAATGGTTTAACAGCCTTTGGATCTTTCAGCTTTCCGAGCGCCTTAATAACAAGAACAACGCTGGGTGAAAATACGCTATTTTTCTCTAAAAAGAGAAGTATCGGTTCAACAGCTCTCAGGTCTCCCAGTTTTCCAAGAGCCATTATCATCACCTCTTGAACACCATTGTGTCTTGACCATCCACCCCCAAGATCCTTCTTATCCTCATCTCTCAAAGCTTTAATGAGGGGATTAACTGCTTTCACATCGCCGAGTTCTCCGAGAGCCACAGCTGCGATCCTTCGAACATCACTGTCTTTGTGATCTAAAGTCTCTATTAATCGTTCAACCTCTCCTTTCTTCATCATCTGGTAAACAAATTCGGTCGTAGATTGAAGCAGATATGCCCCGCATCTCGGACACACGAACAAATCCGTATCTAGAAGATAGTTACCACAACTTTTACAAGTTAATGTCACAATTACCACCCTCTCCATCAATTAAATTATGAATTAAAACTTAAAGAGATTTGTGTACATTATAAAAAAAGAGGGATTTGCGAGGGGATTTCTCCACTCCCAAATACTTTGATATAAATCTATTAAGACAAGAGTCACTCTGAGGGTTTCCCTGTCAGCCCAATCAAAGTAATGTAAAAAAACTAATACAATCAATTAAAAAAAGAGGGGTAATGGTTACCACATAGAGAGATATGGTCATCC
>JAUVYS010000138.1 GCA_030602965.1 Candidatus Bathyarchaeota archaeon
GCTTTATCAAAGGGTCAACCCTTGTATACACATCTAGCTGATCTTTCTGGTAGAACCGGGGAGATCATGCCTACCATGCAAATCAATGTGATGAATGGAGGCAAACATGCTGGGCTGGAAAATGATATACAAGAGCAGATGCTTCTTCCAACTGGAGCTACAACGTATTTTGAAGCTTTGCAAATGGGTGTTGAAACCTATCATGTTCTGAAAAATATTTTGAGGAAGAAGTTTGGTTATCAAGGTATCCTATTAGGAGATGAGGGTGGTTTTGTCCCAAAAGTCTCAAACGTAGAAGAGAGACTTGAGTACATGTTGCAAGCGATTGAAGAAGCGGGATATTCTGAAAAAATATATTTGGCTTTAGATGCTGCAAGTTCTGAATTTTTCAAAGATGGAAAGTATAATTTGTATGGCAAATTATTCTCGTCAGGAGAGTTGGTCGATTATTATTCAGAGCTTGTTTCAAAGTACGAAATTCTCTCTCTTGAGGATGGCATGGCTGAGGATGACTGGCTGGGATGGAAAAAGCTTACAGCTAAACTTGGAAAAAAAATTAACATTGTAGGTGACGATTTACTAGTAACAAACACTGAGTATATCGAAAAGGCTATAAAAGAAAAAAGTTGCAACGCATTACTTCTGAAGTTAAACCAGATTGGTACAGTAACTGAGTCAATTGATGCGGCGAATCTAAGTTTTAAACATGATTGGCAAGTTATAGTAAGTCACAGAAGTGGCGAGACCGAGGATGCTTTTATTGCTGATCTAGCTGTAGGTTTGGATGCAGGTCAAAGCAAGTTTGGAGGTCTAGCGAGGAGCGACAGAAACAGTAAATACAACCAATTGTTACGAATAGAAGAAGCTCTTGGCGAAAGGGCTAAATATGCAGGTGTGCAGTCTTTCAAATAGAATTTTCATCTTCAAAAAATATTCAATAATGAAATAAATCATCAGTTTGACTAATTCTTCGAGAACTTATTCCAAAAATTCTTGAATGTTTTCTCCAAATCAACTTTCACTAACAATATCGTTAAGAGCACAGTTAGGGCAAATGAGAATATTACTGTACCTATATCTCCCAAAATAGATGTTAATATAGGATTTAAAGCATTACCCATCAACGCTCCTGCGGTAGTTATCAAAATCTTTCCAGAAAAGAAAATTATTAAAAATTTGACAGGATTGTATTTTGTAACCCCGAGAGCAACAATTATTGGGTCATCTGGGATCGGCGATGCAGCAGCAAGGAATAATACGACCGCACCTATTCCGCCCAATTTTAAACCAAGATTCTCTAATCTTTTTTTAATATCATCGTTCAAAACTTTTGATCCATATAAAGAAATGAAATAATGAATCGTCTTTGCCAACGTACTTCCAATAGCAACCAAAACACCGATGATAAATGGAGAACTGCCATGAAGATTAGTTACAGCGAAGGCAGCTAAAACCATGTTAGACGGAGAACTGAAAGGAAGCATGTTCACTAGAAAAGAAAAAATGAGAACACCAATGTATCCCAGTCCAATCCAATCAAACAAAATTTAACCCTTTCAACAGCCTAAATCTTGCATCTTTAAGAGTGTAAAGAATTTAAAAAGGCTAACATTAACATTCTTTCACCCTTTTTTTGGAAAAACGAAGTTTAAAAGGCATCATTACAAATGGTATTTCCAATAGTAACATAAAAAACAGGAGATCTAAGTAATTATGTCAGAGAAATCAAATATCATACTTGTAGGCCGAAAACCTCCAATGAACTATGTTCTTGCAGTAATCACCGGTTTCAATACACTTAACACTGAAGAGGTTGTGCTTAAAGCTCGTGGGCGAGCAATATCAACCGCTATTGACGTTGCGGAAATAGCTAGACATAGGTTTTTGAAGGATTTGAAAGTAGACAAAATCATTACAGGAACTGAAGAAATGTCTCAAGAAGATGGAAGAACAAGAATGGTGTCAACGATCGAGATAACGTTGAGACAATAACAGAGCAATTCAGATGCGGCTAAAAGTACGAAAAATATGAGACGAAACAGTAGACATAGGTCATATTCTGTGAAACGTCTATATGAGTACCTTGCACAGATTTCACTGAAATATGAAATTGATTCCGATAATTTCTTTCAGTGCCTTATAGATGCTTGGAGAAATGGAAAATCCAAATGTAAAAAACTTGTTATTGAATGTCGTAAAAAGAATGAAGATAGTGCAGTTTTCCTTTTTACAAGTCGTAATCAAATAATTTCGCAGTTTATGGTACCAAAAAATGTTCTTTTAGCGGATAACCCTCTAAAAGAGTACGTCGAAAAAATATTATCCAAAAAACCATCATTATTCAGAAACAAATCACAGAAGATCCAAATTAAGGATTTAGTAGTCAGAATGAGAAATGTCATTGTGAAGGCCAGAGTACTCGATATTTCAAAACCTAAGGTTGTTGTAACTAGGTTTGGTTTTCAAACTTTTGTTGCAAACGCAGTGTTAGCAGATGAGACTGGTACCATTGAATTGAGCTTATGGAATAAACAAATAGATTTGATCTCTATTAAAGATGTGATAATGGTTGAAAATGGTCACGTCGCATCTTTTAGAGGTAAACGACAGCTTAGGCTTGGACGAGGTGGAAGGATTAGTATTGTAAAAGATAAAGATTTCAAATCGATTCAAAACCCTGAAAAATATAACTCTGTAAAAATTCATTCCTGAATATTCAATGTAATTTTGCAAATTGAAAGCATCAGTTTCTATTCACATATTCATGAACATTATTATCAAAATAATTTTATAATTAAGGGTGATTTGAGAATATAACTCTTCAAGAATGATTGAAAGGAAAGATTCTGGTTGATTGAAAAACTAGAAAAAACTTTGGAATGGGGAAGAACTCTTGGTGTAACATATATTGAGTTACGTGGTGAGCTAGGATTCAAAGAATACATACAAATGGATGACAATAGAATTTCTGCACTAACACAACGAATTGAGAAAGGTGTAGCAGTAAGAGTCCTTGCTGATGGTGCTTGGGGATTTGTATCGACTGGTAATCTTGATCAACTTAACAGTGCAGTTAACGACGCTGTACATATGGCCAAAGCTTCAGCGAAAACACGTCAGAAACCTGTTGAAATAGCAGAAGTAAAAGCCTACAAAGACAAAATTGTTTCTAAAGTGAAACATGATCCAAGGAATGTTCCGATTTCAGATAAGATAAATTACATGAAAGAAACAACAAAAATAATCCAAAATTATGATAAACATATCAAAGCAGTAACCGTGAAACTTCGATCAGCTTCTGGAAAAAAGTATCTTCTAACATCTGATGGAACTGAAATTGAATCTCCAGTAAATCTTGTGTGGGTTTACCTTTGGGTTACCGGTAAAAAGTTGAATAGACTCAGTTCTGCCAGACACGAAGAATCCTCAACACATAATGGTTGGGAATTCTTGGAAAGCGTTTCATCACCTAAACTTGTAGGTGAAACGGTTGCTAAGAAAGTGATATTGCAATTGGAAGGCGTCTCAGCTAAAGCTGGGTCCTACGCATGTGTTTTAGGACCTTGTGTCATAGGAGTGTTAGCACATGAGGCTCTTGGACATTTAGCGGAAGCTGACTTAACAGTTAACAGTTCTTTCAATGGTAAAATTGGCAAAACAGTAGCAGCTCCAAGTGTAAGTATGATAGATGATGGAACCATAGAAGGTCAGGTTGGTACTTCAAAGTACGATGATGAAGGAGCCAAAGCTTCAAGAGTTGAAATCATTAAAGATTCTGTCTTAAACGAAATATTGACAAACAGGGAATATGCTGCAAAACTCGGTATGAGGGCAACAGGAAACGCCCGCGCTGAATCATATCTATATCCTCCTATAATACGAATGAGGAACACGTTTTTTGAACCCGGTGACATGACTCTAGATGAACTCTTTGAAGGCGTAAAGTTCG
>JAUVYS010000032.1 GCA_030602965.1 Candidatus Bathyarchaeota archaeon
AAGACCGGCTGCGCCAATTTAAAAATCAAAGATCTTTGACATCGCAGCACAAATAACTCCTGGAAAAGTGCTGTATCCTCCTGCAGCATTTATTCCAGCAACTTTACCTTGTCTCACAGCATTAGTGCCCAATTGTATAAGGCAGGGTAGTCCTGTAATCATGCTCCGTGACTCAGCACAGTCGCCTGCAGCATAGACAGCATTTACATTTGTCCTCATTCTCGGGTTAACTCTTATGGCTCTCGTTATGCCCAATTCACATCCAATTTCTCGCGCAAGATCCACTGTAGGTCTGACTCCCGTTGCCATAATCACAAGATCAGCTTCTATTTCAATGTCTCCAACCTTTACACCCGTCACCTTTTTCTTACCAAGTACCTCTGAGAGTCTTTTTCCCATAATCATCTTGACACCATTCACTTCAATCATCTTCTGAACATAGCCTGCCATATCATAGTCAAACAAAGTAGGAATAATCGAAGGCAACAATTCAACAACGGTTGTTTGAATATTATTTTTGACTAGAGCATGAGCTGTTTCTAAGCCAACGAAACCAGCACCAATTACAATTGCTGATTTAGAAGTTTTCATCGCCTCTTGAATTCTTCGTCCATCGTCTAAAGTTCTTATAACAAAGACATTCTCCAAATCTCGTCCTTTAACCGGAACAATAAAAGGCGTTGCTCCAATAGTAAGAATTAAAGAGTCATACGTTGTTTTCTCAGTTTCTCCATCTTTTTTCTCTAACTCAACAACGTGTTTTTTTGGATCTATAGATTTTGCAGTTGTTTCTGTTCGAAGATCCAATTTCATCATTCGATAGTGTGAAGGTGGAAATATAATGAGATCTTCAAATTGAGGAATCTCATTTGATAATACATATGGAATTCCACATCTAGAGTACGCAGGGGACTTTTCCTCTGTTACTAAGACGATCTCAGCTGAAGGATCTGTCTTTCGTGCAGCATTAGCTGCATTGATACCAGCTGCATTAGCTCCGATGATAACAATCTTCTTTTGTTCCGACAAACATCATTACTCCAAAAATAATGCTTTGATTATCAGACAGTTAATTACTATATAACGATTATTATCTATTCTACAATATGCTTCTTTTTTCATGAATTCTTATTTACAATTAGTAAGATTAAAAAAATGAATGCCCCTATTGAACTTAAAATGTACGGAGCAGTTATGTATGTCTCTGCTAAGGCACCACCAATAATTGGTGTCAAATAACCTACTCCAATACTGCCTTCAAATATTCCGGCGTATAGATTATGTTTTCCTTCGCTCGTTGTCATAATTTTATTAAAAGTTGTCGTGTAAAGTAAACTCGCTCCAAATCCAATAACAAAAGAAGATAAGAAGATTAAGTGAAAGTTAAGAGTAAATGCGAAAACAACTGAGCCAGCACTGATTAAAGCTGCACCTAACTTTAGCAGTATATTTTGTTTCATACGGATCTTTTTCAACGCCCAGAAACCAAATGTTCTTCCTCCCATCAACAAAAAAGTGCAGAAACCGATGATTAAATACGGGACTCCCATTATTTCTGCGTAGGCCGGGAATAAGGCAATAAGCATACTTTGACCCATGGCATAGATTATCATTGAGAGCCACGATATTTTAAAATTAGTTAGAATTTCTTTTTTACCTTCAAGATCCAAAAAGGTAAGAATCTCATATCTTTCTTTTTTTCTTTCAGTTTTTTCCAGCTTAAAAAATGAAATTAGCGTTATCAATCCAGCTCCGAGACTAGCAATTTGAAAAATGCTAGGTATTGTAAACCACTCAAGTGCGAAGCCTGATAGTAAAGCACCGAGGACATTGCCTGAACTCCAAGCAATGCAGAAATTTGAAATAACGTCTCTTTTTCTTTTGTGCTCCTCTGCTACATAAGATTCAATGGGTGGCCACAGCATAGATAAAGCAAAACCCTCCACCACTTTTAAAACTATTAAGGAAATTATTGTTCCTATGAATGAGGTCAAAAGGCAAACTAAACTGTAGATAGCACAGCTTAGTAAAATAGGTGTTTTTCCCCCAGTTCTATCCCATAAACCACTCAGAGTAAAAGCCAATATGACATAGACAATGACGCCAACACTTCCAGTTAAACCGATTTCAAATTGTGAAGCTCCCATTGTCAGTGCAAATAGGGGGGTTGCTGGTATAAGGAAAGCCATTACAACCGACATCGAAAAAGCAACAAAATAAATATAAGATATATTGAACCACGATTCTTCATTTTTATTTAAAGAAGTGCGTTATTCTCCTTTACTTGTAATGATAGCGACAAGTATCCCTACTACACAAATTATGCCTATAAGATAGTTGTAGGTTGCGAACTCAATCCCTAAAGTAAATTGAATTATTAACAGCCAGAAAACAAGGCTTATTACAACAAGCAATTGAATGTTTGGAAACTTGGATCTTCTGCCTTGAGACATAATTTCAATATTGGCGATAACCATAGAATATAAAGGTTATCACTATATTGAAAGCAAATATTTTAAAAACAATCAAATCCATGTACAATCATTTAACCGTTCGATGGAAATTGTTATATAAAAAAGGAAATGTCTTAGAAGTATGGGTGGTAACACGTTCTATGTCATCACATGGGTGGAACAGACGGCTGCACCGAGTTAGTCTTGTCCCTAAATGTGTCTTATGTGATGTTCATACTGTTGCAACTAAAATATCATGTGAAGACCATATGATCATAAGAGGTTGGAAATGCCTTAAATGTGGTATAACCTATCTTCATCCAGATGACATACGTTACGCATTGGAAATCTTGGAAGAAGAATCAGAATATTGATTCTTTACTCGATAAAAGGAGGCTTAAATTTTTCTAGAGTCTGATCAATATCCCTTTTTTTGATAACATCTCTTTTACTTCAGGTATACTGTAACTTTCATAATGAAATATACTTGCTGCTAAAGCAGCACTGACCATTGATTTATTGAAAACTTCAAGGATGTGTTCTGGTTTACCGCAACCTCCTGAAGCTATGACAGGGATTTTCACCTTTTCACAGACTTTTTTGTTCAAAGCAATATCATACCCATCTTTCCTGCCGTCTTTATCCATGCTTGTGAGTAAAATCTCCCCGGCTCCAAGCTCCTCTGCTATCGTAGCCCATTTGATAGCGTCTACTCCAGTGAACTTTCTACCTCCATAAATGGAGCACTCATACCAACAAGAACCCTGAGGAGTGTCTACAATTATCTTATCTGCTTCTTTTTCATGATTATTGATGTATCTTCTCTTTGCGTCAATAGCTACCACACAGGCTTGAGTTCCATAGTATTTCGCTAACTCACTTATTAGATGTGGATTTTCTATCGCAGCTGTATTGATTGATACCTTGTCCGCTCCAGCATTGAAGACCTTTCTCGCGTCTTTAACTGTACTTATTCCTCCTCCAATAGTTAGTGGCACAAAAACACGCTCAGAAGTTTTCTTGATGACCTTTGTCATAGTTTCCCTCCTTTCATGGCTTGCTGTGATGTCTAAAAACACGATTTCATCTGCTCCTTCTTTATAGTACTTTTCAGCTAAAAGCCATGGAACACCAGCGTACCTGATTTTCTTGAATTCTACTCCTTTAACCACTCTACCATCTGGTACTGCAAGGTCACAGTCAAGACATGAGATTATTCTACGACAAAGCATAGTTATAACTCCAAAAAGTTCCTAAGGATCTCTAGGCCTAATTTGCCACTTTTTTCAGGGTGAAATTGAGTACCATAGACATTATTCTTCCATATGCTTGCACAAATCTGTCTTCCATGCTCGGTTGTAGCTGCAACCACATCTTCTTCAGGTACAGCTTCATATGAGTGAATAAAGTAAACATATCCTTCTTCTACTCCTTTGAACAAAGGACAATTTTTCTTCTTTATTTCAAGACTGTTCCAACCAATGTGCGGAAGTCTAAGATTTGTCTCAATTTTTCGCACTTTTCCTTTTATTAACGCTAAGCCTTTCTCTGTTGGAGACTCATCCGATTCTTCAAGGAAAATTTGCAGTCCTAGGCAAATACCTAATAATGGAATATTTGACTCTAGGCTTTCTTCTATCTTTGAGCTGAAAGGTCTTAAGTTTTGTGACGCCTTTCCGAAGGCACCAACCCCTGGAACTATGATTTTATCTCCTCGTAATCTTGAAGGCTTTTTTACAATTATTGGCTTTGCGCCTAGAAAGCTCAGAGCATTTGTAACACTTTTGAGGTTGCCCATTTCATAATCAATAACTGCTATCTTCACGAATTCAAACACCTTTATTACAATGCTGAAATTGTAGGAAATATCATACGATGTTTCAACTGCTATTTGTTGCTCAAATTATGCTTATCTAAGGGATTATTGAAGCCAATATCCCTCTTGCTCCATGGAGCTTGTTCTCAGCTTGTTTCCAAACAATACTCTGCTTTCCTTCAAGCACATCTTCCGTAATTTCCATTCCTCTATGTGCAGGTAAACAATGCATAACTGAAGCATCTTCTTTGGCTTTTGTTAGAAGTTCACTATTAATTTGATAATCTTCAAAAGCTTTCTCTTTTGTCTCAGTTTCGCCCTCTTGTCCCATACTAACCCATACATCTGTGTATAATATGTCAGCATTGTTCACAGCTTTGAATGGATCATTAACTACATCTATTTTTACACCTGTTTTTCCAGCGAATGTTTTTGCTTTCTCAATAATTTTTTTGTCTGGTTCATATCCTTTAGGACAAGCAGCAGAAATGTCGATCCCAATTAGACCACAACATAGAAGCCAAGAATTGCATACATTATTTCCATCTCCGATCCAAGCAATTTTTAAATCTTCTAATCTGTTTTTTACTTCCCAGATAGTCAAAAGGTCACTAAGTATTTGTGTTGGATGTCCCAAATCACTAAGTCCATTGATTATTGGAATGCTTGAATACCTCGAAAATAGTTCCAATGTCTCTTGTTTGTAAGTTCTAATAACTAAACCATCAAGGTAATTGCTTAACACTCGAGCCGTATCTTTTATTGGTTCTCCACGCTTCAACTGAAGCTCATCAGAGCGCAAATAAACAGCTTTACCTCCTAGCTGAAAAATGGAGGTCTCAAAGCTTACTCTTGTTCTCGTAGATGGTTTTTCAAAGATCAAGCCTATTATTCTATCTTGAAGTAGCTTGTTTTTTCCCGGATCTTTCTTCAATCTTTTCATTTCTTGAAGAATGAAGTAAACCTCTTCCTTTGAAAGATCCGCAAGCGATAGTATGTTCTTTCCCTTTAAATTGACCATCTACTTCAGTTTCCTTCACTTAGAGTAATTAATCTTCTTACATGAAACATTTACAGTTTTATTTCTTTCCAAAAATAAAATATAATATTACGTAGCTAATTTTTCGGCTAAATGTAACAAATTCAAGTCCAAAGGCTTCCTATTCTTACAAACTACTTCAAGATTTGTAGATGTCAATTTTCCATCTAAAATTCCAACAACCTCATTTTCTCTTTCATTTTCCACCAAATTAACAACTTTGGCACCAAATAGACCAGCTAGAATTCTGCTTCGCGCAGTTGGTGCTCCTCCCCTTTGAATATAACCTAAAACACTTAAACGAACATCATAACCTGTGTTTTTCTCAATCTTCTTGGCAATTCTTCTCATATCTCCAACCCCTTCAGCGGCCACAATAATATTTGATTTCTTTCCTTTCATCCTACTTTCTTCTAATAATTCATAGACTTCTTTTAGGTCTGTCTTTATCTCGGGAACAAGAATCTTTTCAGCTCCCGCAGCCAATCCAACAGATAATGCCAAAAAACCCCTTTTTCGTCCCATAACTTCTATGATGAATACTCTGTTATGGGATGTTGCTGTATCTCTGATACGATCAATAGCAGAAAGAGCTGTGTTTACAGCAGTATCAAAACCAACAGTCTCATCTGTTCCATAAACATCATTATCAATTGAACATGGTATTCCGTAAACATTAATACTTGATAATCTAGTCAGATCCAATGCGCCGGCAAAAGAACCATCCCCGCCAATAACTATAAGATCTGAGATTTTGTTTTTTTCCAAAGTTTTTTGTGCTCTTTTAAGTCCTTTATCGGTTTTGAATTCTTCACATCTTCTACTACCTAGAATGGTTCCTCCAAAATTTATAATTCCACTAACAGATCGAAGACCTAAAGGACATTTCTGATCAGTAATTAGTCCAGAATAACCATTTTGAAAACCTATTACTTTCAGCCCAATCGGCAAAGCCGTTCGTACTACTGCTCGAATGACAGCGTTCATTCCAGGTGCATCACCACCACTTGTAACAATGCCAACTCCCTTCATTCAACCCACGCTCCATAAAACACCTTGAAAGATGCATTAATGTACTTACATATAGGTCAATAGATTAAGATATGTCTAAAGAATCTGTTTCAATAAGAAATAAATGTAGAGTGTATGTAAAATTTTAGAAAAGAAAAAGTAAAAGAGAATGAAATTTTTGAGGATGTAGCACGTAAAGAATGGTGAAAGTAAAACCGAAATAATGAATTTTTGCATTTGTAATTCGCGCGGCGATAAATTTAAGATTGTATTTTAGAAAGATTACTCATTGGGTTTGTGGCCTTCATGAAAAAAAATGAAGATAGTTTTATAGAGTTTATTATTAAGTATGAAAATGGTAAGCCAATTAAGAGAAAAGTATCAAAATTGGCTCGTGTACCAAATGGGTGTGTTAATGGACCTCCTTGTCTAACATGTATTTGGAGTCAACCTAGTTCAAGCTGCTCTTCTGGTTTATGGTGTACCAAAGAAGAAAGCTGGCCATGTCCAGGATGGCCATGATTTTGCACCCAAATAAATTTTGATACATGATTACAGTTTTCAGTACTAGGAGGTAGTTTAATTGAGTCGAATAGTCCAAAAGGGTACGATGACCAGTTTTGATTTGGCTGTTATAGTATTTGAACTCCAACAGTCAATAAAAGAAGTGAGAATTGAAAAAATTTATCAAACAAGTAACAAGACACTTCTTTTCAAATTAAGGAGTAAAAGATTAAATCTCATTGTGGAAGCTGGAAAAAGAATTCATTTAACAAAATTTTTAATAAAAAAACCACCTTATCCTTCACCCTTTTGTAGAGCTCTTAGGAAGCGTATTCAAAACGGAGTCATAAAAGAGATACAACAAGAAGATTTTGAACGGATTATAATTTTTAAGATCGCAAAGGGAAGAGAAGATTACAAGCTCATATTCGAATTATTTAAAGAAGGTAACTTGATCCTTCTTGATAAGAATGACATTATCCTACAAGCTTTGACTTACAGAAGAATGAGAGACAGAAATGTTATACGGGGTGAAAAATACCAGTTTCCTCCACGATTAAGATTTAGTCCACTTGAGACATCAATAAAGCAGTTGGAGTCATTAAAGGATAAAAATTCTGAAGTTGTCAGAGCTTTAACAAGTCTTCTTGGAATAGGTGGATTATATGCTGAAGAATTTTTAAAAAAATCAGGCGTTAAGAAGGATAAAATAGCTAATACATTAACTAATGTGGAGATAGTAAAAATTCATGAAGTCCTAAGTGGCTTAATTACTGATCTAAAGTTAAGAAAATTTAATCCGATAATTGTTGTGAATCAAAAAGGAGAAGATGTTGATGTCTTACCTTTCTCTCTTTCTATTTACGATGGTTACTTGGAAAAAAAGCATTCAAGTTTCAATGAGGCTGTAGATGAGTATTTCACTAAAGTAAAAGTAAAGGGTGTGAAACTGACCTCTACTAAAGAGGTTGAGAATCGTACTAAACGACATGAACGGATTCTTGAACAGCAGCAAGCTAAACTGAGAAAGCTGCAGATAGATTCTGTACAAAACAGAATCATTGGTGACTTGATATTTGCACATTTAACTGAACTATATGCTTTATTATCTTTAATTTTGAATCAACGGCGATCCGGAGTTGAATGGGACGAAATTGTCACAGGAGTTACTGGAAAAAAAATTAATGGCATTCAAGACAGCATTGTTGAATCTGTAAATAGCAGGAAAGGTGAAATCATAATTAGAGTAGGGAAAAATAAGGCTATTTTGAATTTTAGGAAAACACCACAGCAAAACGCAGCAATTTTTTATGAAAGATCAAAAAAGCAGAAAAGAAAGATCACGGGAGCGGAAAAAGCAATTGCTAACACTAGGGAAAAATTGGAAAGCATACAAGTGCAAAGAAAGGAATTAGCAAAGATTGTTCGTCAACCTGTAATAATAAGGAAAAAAGCATGGTATGAAAAGTTTCACTGGTTTCACTCTTCAGACAATAATTTAGTCATAGGTGGCAGAGATGCAACGACAAATGAAATTTTAATAAAACGGCATATGAAAGATGAAGACATTGTTTTACATGCTGATTTTCAAGGAGCGCCTTTTGTATTAATAAAAACAAATAAAAAATCACCTTCAGAAAAGGGATTACTTGAAGCAGCTCAATTTGCAGCATCCTATAGTAAAGCTTGGCGAACCGGCTTGAGCTCAGTGGATGTCTACTGGGTTAAACCAGATCAAGTTAGTAAAGAACCACCTTCGGGCGAATATTTACCAAAAGGAGCCTTCATGATTCGAGGTAAGAAGAATTTTTTCAAAAATGTACCCCTGCAAATTTCGATTGGAATTATCGAACATAATGAAGGAATTAAAGCTGTTGGTGAACCTCAATCTGCGATAATCTCAAAGACAAATATTTACGTTAACATAGTACCAGGAAATAAACCAAGCAAGAAAGTAGCAGAAGAAATCAAGACAAAATTAGTTAAAAAGGCACAAAAGAAATTACATGATAAAATAACAATGATTCCAATTGAAGAGATTCAAAGATACATACCTGCTGGCAAAAGTGACATCATAAAGTCTTAAAAGGTTGAAATTATACGTAAATCAAAGCGAATATGAAATGGCTACCTTTGACGACATTGAGACTAAAGTAAAAGTCAGAGATATAATGACTAGTCCAGTTGTAACTTCATTAGAACAGGATAGCATTGAACACGTAGCAAAGCTCATGAGTACAAAAAACATTGGTGGAGTAATCATTACAGACAGTGAAAACAACCCAGTTGGAATCATCACTGAGCGCGACATCGTTAAACGTGTAACTTCAAAAAACCTTGTTCCAAAGGAAGTTAAAGCAAAAGATGTCATGAGTTCTCCAGTTGTAACTGTAAATCCAGATGTTGACGTTAACGAAGTAGCAAGAAAGATGAGTAAACTTGATATTCGAAGATTCGCGGTGCTGGATAAAGGAAAACTTGAGGGCATTGTAGCCAGTAAAGACATTGTGGCAGTAATGCCCGGAATAATGGAAATAATTACTGAGAAAGCAAGAATCAACTCACCTAATACTCAAAGAAGAGGTTCACTTCTAGTAGGATACTGTAATAGATGTGGTCGTTGGTCTGATACCTTAAAAGACTATGATGGCAGTTTTCTCTGTGAAGAATGCGGACTTGACATGTAATTACTAAGCTTTTCTCTAGAAAATGGAATCTACACAGGCGAAAACGTCATGATAAATGATAAAACTATTGTAAAAACTCTTTCAATAGTTTCAATATTTACCACGATAATAGTTCTAATAACATATGGGGTTTCTAGTTACACTTCATGAGTTTCTATTTCAGAAAGCTTCAAATCCTTTTTGATTGACTGCTCTTCTGGAGAGAGTTCTGCTGGACTACAAATATCAGGTGACCAGATTACAGGAATAACGATCACCTTACCTTTCTGCTAGGAATCCTGGTTTTCTTGAAGTTTTTGTTATAATCAATTTACGATTATCAACAAATGGAATATCAATCGCAGAAAGCGAAGATGAATTAACTTATGTTCTCTATAAAATCGAAATTAATTCTCCAATAGAATGGATAATAAAATCTGGTTTAGTAATCATCTCTTCATTATCTTTTTTGATCCATACAGTTTTCATACCCACGTCTCTTGCACCTTTGACATCCTGTTCAAGACTATCACCTACATGGATAGCTTCTTCACTTTCAATACCTAATTTCGCCAAAGTATAATTGAATATTTCCGGGTCTGGTTTTCTAATTCCAAGATCTCTTGAAATAACAATGGCTTCAAGGTATTTTTCAAAACCAGCCCTTTCTAGAAAAAATCTTGGCACATTACTAATTGAATTAGAGATAACAGCCAGTTTATATTTTCCTTTAAGGTATTCAAAAACTTCCTCTACACCAGGAATGAACTCAGAATTAAATGAGTTAACGTATAGTTTATGGATGTGGTTTAGAACTTCTCTTTCAGGATGTAATCCAAGTTTCAACAAGAGAAAGGGATAAAGATTTTCAAGTCGTATCTCCCTATTAAAACTTCTAGCTCTTTCAAGTTTTTGAAGCATTTGACTTCTTACTTTTCTTATTTGGTTTTGATCTCTGGAATATCCAAGGCTTTTTAGATAGTTTAGAAGTCTCTTTCTGAAAGTTACCTTGTCAAGAGCACCGTTTGCAAGTGTATCTCCAAAATCAAGAGTTACTCCCTTTATCAAAAAATTACCTCAGTTGAAGGTAGTGGAAATTTTCCACTATCAAAGTGTCTTGTATTTAATCAATTTCTTGATTTTTGCAATTTTCGTTAATTCTCATGTGCTAGGTAATGAAGATTATAAAAAAAATCAGAGATGTTTTAAATAATTAGCCCACGCTGTAAAAAATCCCTTATCAAATTCTTTATGAAAAGGATTTTTTGATTCAGAATTAAATTCTCTTGATAATTTCTTTATCTTGTCTGCTTGTATTTGATTGATCAATGCGTATCGATTATTTGTTTTAAGTGGTGTAATCATACCTTCAAGGGCTTGAATGTAACCATCATACCATTCCGTAGATTTAGCCTTCTCCTTTATTCTATCAAGTGTCCTCTCTGCTTCCGTAAAACTTCTCTGTGCTAATGCCAGGAAGAAGCTTTTAGTTAGAGGAACCAAACTTCTTGAAAGCATTTTATTCCAACTTGCATTTGATTTGGATTACCAGTTTTAAAATATGTGTGTAATTATATAATAGTTCGCGCTCTAATGAAATAATTTTTATATGATCTAGTATCTCAGAAATGGAAGAGTAAGAAAATAATGATAAAGAATAGTCTTCTGTCAGTATTGTTAATTATTGTAGCTCTATTCCTTTTTCCTCAGTTTATACCGCAATCAAGCGAAACCACCGTTATCAGCTATTATTACATTTGGTACCGTTCAGATTCAGATTGGGCTGATAAAGTTACACAGACACCACTATTGAACTACTATGATTCAGAAAATCCTGGCATTATTCAAGATCATGTGCGGTGGGCTAGGCATGCTGGCATAGATTGTTTTGCGATATCTTATTGGGGAAAGGAGGATGAAAGATCAATTGCATTTCCAATAATCATTCAAACGCTAGAAAACGATGGTTTCAAGT
>JAUVYS010000057.1 GCA_030602965.1 Candidatus Bathyarchaeota archaeon
TACAGTTTGGTTTGGATCCTGAGAGTGAAAATTATATAGTAATAGAGGTCAACCCCCGCATGTCGAGGTCAAGTGCTTTGGCCTCAAAAGCCACAGGCTATCCTCTGGCATACGTGGCAGCTAAGCTTTCAGTTGGCTATAATCTTCCTGAGCTCCAGAATAAAGTAACCGGAGTAACAACTGCTTGCTTTGAACCGGCACTCGACTATGTGGTTGTGAAGTATCCACGCTGGGATTTCCAAAAGTTCTCTGGACTTATTGACAGACACATAGGACCTATGATGAAGTCTGTTGGAGAAGTCATGTCAATCGCTCGCAGCTTTGAAGAAGCATTACAAAAAGCCATCAGAGGATTAGAAATAGGAAAGGTTGGGTTGGTTGGCAATAAGGGTGACGATGAAAAAGAAGATTTAGAAGAACTACGAGAAGTCCTTCGCAACCCGACAGATGAGAGACTGTTCAAAGTGGCAAAAGCCATCAAATTCGGTCTGAGCATCGAAGAAATATATCGTTTAACAGGAATTGACAAATGGTATCTGCACAAGATCGCGAACATAGTGAAAATAGAGAAACGTTTGAAAACACTATCTACAAACATAAATAAAAAAATCTTGGCAGAGGAGATTCGAAAGGCGAAAAAACTTGGTTTCTCTGACACACAGATTGGTAGGCTGCTTGGAAAAGATGAGTTATCAATTCGAAGATTCAGAAAGAGCCACAGCATCATCCCTTCTGTGAAGATTGTTGATACTATGGCAGCGGAATGGGAATCTAAAACAAATTACTGCTACTTCACTTATGGTGACGAAGAAGATGACATTGTCTTTAAAGATAACAGAAGTAAAGTAGTAATTTTAGGAGCAGGATGTATAAGAATCGGTAGTAGTGTGGAATTTGACTACTGTACTATGAATACTGCTTGGTCAATGAAAGAGGAAGGAATAGACGAGGTTATTGTTGTCAACAACAACCCTGAAACTGTCTCAACAGACTATGATATGTCTGATAAATTATACTTCGAAGAGATTACATTAGAGCGTATTCTGGATATAGTTGAAAAGGAAGACCCTATTGGCGTTGTTGTGAGTGTAGGAGGTCAGACTCCAAACAATTTAGCAGTATCTTTATCAAAGCTAGGAATCAGGCTTTTGGGCACTTCTGCTAGAAGCATCGACAGAGCAGAAGATCGCTCCAAGTTTAGCAAACTCCTCGACGGTATCGGTATTTCACAGCCACCATGGAGTAGCTTAACCTCGATAAAAGAGATGAAAAAGTTCGCCAAGAAAATAGAATATCCAGTTTTAATACGCCCCTCATATGTGCTTTCAGGGGCAGCAATGCGTGTTGCTAAAAACGAAAAAGAACTGGTTAATTATGTACAACTTGCAGCAGAGGTCTCACAAGAACATCCTGTTGTAGTCAGCAAATTCATGGAAAACGCGAAGGAAGTTGAGATTGATGGTGTCAGTGATGGAAGCGATGTTCTTATAGGCGCAATAATCGAACACGTTGAGCTAGCTGGAACACATAGTGGAGACGCTTCCATGGTTATCCCGCCGAAAATGTTGAGACCTAAAATAGTCGAAAAAATCCGTGTTTTCACCAACCTAATTGCAAGAGTTTTAAACATAAAGGGACCATTCAACATTCAATATCTAGTGAAGGATGAGGAAGTTTACGTAATAGAATGTAATCTTCGGGCAAGCAGAAGCATGCCCTTTACAAGTAAAGCGTCAGGCGTGCCTTTGATTTGGATCGGAGGTAAAGTCATACTTGGTAAACTACTGAGAGAACTTAACTGCCTAAAAAAGCCAGAGATCATGCACGTAGCAGTTAAGGCGCCAACGTTTTCTTTCATGAGGTTAAAAGGTGCTGACCCAGTTTTAGGCGTTGAGATGACTTCCACAGGCGAAGTTGCGTGTCTTGACTATGATTTTGCTAGAGCATACATAAAAGCCCTCACGGCTTCAAACTTGATTCCACCGAAGCCTGATAAACCTATATTGATAACAGTCAGAGACGAGGATAAGAAAAGGGCTGTAGAGATCGCGAAAAAACTGGTAAAACTTGGATACAAGATCTTTGCAACAGAGGGTACAGCTAAAGCCTTAAGGAAAGGAGGAATTGAAGCAGTTCAAGTTTTTAAAAAGATAAGCGAAAGCAAGAAAGGAAAATCCATCATAGAATTTTTAACTAAAAAAGAGATCGGTCTTGTGATAAATACTCCTTCAATCACCAACGAAGCTAGTTTTACAGATGGTTACGAGATGAGACAAGTAGCCACAGAGTTTCTAATTCCAGTCATTACGAGAATCGAAACGGCTGAAGCCCTCACAGACGCTCTTCTCAAAAATGGTTTGAACTCAATAATGCGAGTACAGTCCTTAGGAGAGTATCTTCGAAATGCACCATTAGGAAAATACGTGTAATTAAAAGGATGAAGATCTGCAAACTTAGGTTTGAAAAATTTTAAGTAGTACTAATTTAAGAATAAAGGTCATACAGGGGTTTATAAATGACCGCTTTTGCAGAATGGGCTTATGTGCTGATTGCTCTTACATTCATTCCACAAACTTTCTACTCAATTCTCTTTGAAAGATTAGAAACCAAAAGAGGCGCTGCAGTAATATACGGTCTATCATGCCTAGGATTCGCTATGGGAGTCTGGGTGTTAGAAGCAGATATTACTATCCCGTTCCCTGGATTAGACTTTATAAAGTGGGGTCTCATCGTTTGGGGAGCTATAACAATCATTTTTGCTTTCAACTTCGGAAAAGACATTACAGCAATCTTCAGTTACAGAAATCCAGCTGCCTTTGAGTTTGCCCTACTAGTCTACGTGTACTTGCTACCGGATTTCATGCAAAATGTCCAATGGCTGATAATATTTATCGTAGCGTTCTTAACAGTTTTCAACGCGATTGCATATGCTCTATCTAGATAAATCATTTTTTCCAATATTTATTTCAATATTTTCATCCAATTTATCAATTGACCATTTCACCTGAATGATTACGATGGTTAGTACTAAAAGCAAGGTTATTTTTCTAACAGTCATAGCTCTATCTTTCACTATTGGTCCAAATATTTTGTTTCAAACATTTAATGAAAAGGCTACCAAAGAGTATTTGTTTTCTTACAGATCAGAAGTGACGTTCACGAATGAAGGAAACACTTCTTTTCAATTAAGTGAGGAAGATAGAACTTTTAGTATATTCATGAATAATAGTTGGCAGACAGTATATTTACAGAGCTGTAATTGGCCCTATAATAAGACAGCTGATCAAGAAGGTAATCCGATTATTATCTTGGATGTACCTCTTATTCCTCCTGCAAGATGTATTACAATAAGTGTTAATCTACGTATCATTGAGAAAGAACGAGAAGCACCTCATGTTACTCTTTATTCTTCTGGAGATCTCGATGATATTCCAGAAGAATTGAAAGAAGACTATTGTAAATCTGGAGGAATATGGCTCTTTGACGATGACTTAAAGAATTTAGCATATCAAATTTGGAGTGCAGAGAATTATACTGGTAATGTGTTGAATATTGTTGCCAGTTTGGCAAATTGGATAGGAGAAAACACACAGTACCATAGTTTTGAGTTAGGGTTGTATCCGAATGAGACTTTTCGCCTTGGAAAGGGAGACTGCGATGACCAATCCAACCTTCTGATAGCACTATGTAGAATATTGGGAATTCCAGCATTTCTTCAATTAGGATGCCTACAAGTTCTTGAATTGCCAGAACGTGAAACATTCTGGGATGGACATCTAATGGTTTATTATAACTTTGTTAGCTTTCACGCTTGGGCAATGATATATATTCCTCCATGGGGTTGGCTTCCCTTTGACATGACTTGGGGCTGGAATTCAAACAACCCCTTAAATGGCATAGGAACAGCTGCGATCTACAATGAATATTCAGTATTAATGTTGAACATTACGAAGAGCAACTGGATAGGAAGAGCCAGAGAGATGAAGAAGCACTTAATAAATCATCAAATATATGTTTATAACGAGGAGGAACTGATCATGCAATTATCTGGAACTCCAGAGGAACGATTTTGGAAGGAACTTCCACTTTGGTTGATAACCAGCGTCGTATTGATAGGCTTGATAGAATTTGTTTTTAGAGAACATTATCATTGCAATAAAAAGGAAGAAATATTCAACTAAAGATGTAGGCTCTTCTAAGAAAAAATGTGAATTTGTTGAATCTATTGATATTTTGGTCTCCGCGCCTCAATGACTATTATTGGCACAATTATGATTAGAGCAGCCAAGACACCTAAGAGAAGGAAAGGGATAAAGGGTTCAAGGCTTTCAGCTTTCATTGTTTTCACTTCTACGAGGAAACGTTCTGATGTCTCTTCAGCAGTTGTGGAGTATAACTCTACTTCGACATCATACAAGCCTTCTGTTGATGGATTGATTAGCCATAACACAGTGACTGATTCACCCGCGTTCAAGTCACCAACCGACTTAGTTGATTCATCTGCAGTCATTGTAAGCGATAGTTTTAAGGTTGCATACACATCTCGAGCAGATTTTTCACCCACGTTCTTTATTGTTATTGTAAAGTTGAAAGGATCGTTTTTATAGACAGCATCCTTTCCGGTTATACTTTGAATGTCAGAATCAGTCACGAGAAGTGATGCAGGGATTTGACTGTAAAGGATCAAGTCTGGACCTGTGATGACTCTTTGTGTTGGGTTTGTAGTGACTTGTAATTGAGAGTAGTCAGATATGAATTTCATAGCCTCAGTTAATTGAATAGACACTTCAGCTGTAACTGATGACCCAGGTTGAACTTCAGCATCCTGATCTGAGAAGAAGAAGTTGAAAGTCTGGGTCCAGTTCTCTCCTTCACCATAATAATCCTGGGGAGCCACTGCTGATGAAGAAAGTTCGTAACCATTAGGCAGTTTTATTGTTATTTCAGCCTGCAACATCGCTAGGCCTAATGCGTTTTCTGATGCATTATCTACATGAACCTGCAAAATTAAGGGCTCTTCCTCCTCAGTGAAAAGAGTCGAAGCACTGGTTAGACTCACTGTGTAATCCACCGTGGGTTTAAGCCCTTGGACGCTCATGTGAACTTGGGTTGACCAGATAGTTGCTTGAGTAGGAGTAAGATATCTTGAAGCGATAACAGTTGCAGTCAAGAGAATTAGGAAGATTGTGAGTTGGGTTCTCCTTTTCATGATAATCACCCAGTATTGAAGTTTGCAAAATAGTACTTAATTTTTTCCTAAAACTGACCAACAGTGATAAAGATTACGTTAAATGATTTAAATAAAGAATTACTCTATTGCCTTAATAGGTTACAAAGAACATGACAATGAAAATACTCTTCATTTGCTCAGCCAACGTGAGTAGAAGCCGCACAGCCGAAGAACTGTTCATGAACAAAGAAGAACTTGAAGTGAAGTCCGCAGGAACACGATGGACTGCCCGGAAGAAAGTATCAGAGGAGATGATCAATTGGGCTGATAAGATATTCGTCATGGAGCAACACCACAAAGACTACATCATAAAGAAGAAGCCTGAAGCTGAAAAGAAGATAATCGTGCTAGACATCCCTGACATATATGGTAGAAACGACCCGCTCCTCATAGAAGCCCTACTAGATAAGCTCGAGAAGCATTTACCAGTGGCACATGAAATCAAAGCAAAGAATATCACAAAACAAGATCAATAATTAAAGTATGAAATTCATACTTTCAATGTTTAATTCGCCTTAATCTTCTCCATTTCACACCTTCTTGGGTGTCCTCTAATTGAATACCTTTCTGCCTTAACTCTGCACGGATCCTGTCTGATTTCTCCCAATCTCCTTTTGCTCTTGCACTTTCCCTCTCTTTGATAAGTTCCATTATCTCTTTTGTCAATTCTTCGGATTCAACAACCTTATGTAGAAGACCGAGAATACCACCCAGCTCAAGAAACAGATTCAAGATTTTTTCTAAGGAACCCTTATTTGCTTCAGGATTTTTGTTAATGAATAAATTTGTTTTTCTCGCTAAATTGAAAAGTACAGTTAAAGCTAAAGACGTATTGAAGTCATCATCCATTGCTTTGATGAATTCTTGTTTGTATCCATCTAACGATTTTAGAAATGTGAATTCTTTTTGACCAGTAGTTTCAGGTCTCTCTTCTCCAATCATTTTTCTTAATTTGTCGATTGTGATGTAAAGTCTCTCCAAGTTCCTACTGGCCTGATTCAAAGTTCTATTGTTGAAGTTTATTGGACTTCTATAGTGGGCTGAAAGAACCATGAACCGGAGTGTTTCAGCGTCATATTTCTTAAGAAAGTCTCCAATGACGAAGATGTTACCAAGCGATTTAGACATCTTCTCACCTTTGAGATTAAGCATGCCGGTATGAAGCCAGTATTTCACAAAGGGCTTTCTACCTGTCATTGATTCGCTTTGCAGAATTTCATTCTCGTGGTGTGGGAAAATGAGATCTTGACCACCGCCATGAATATCAATTTGTGGTCCAAGATACTTGATAGACAGGACGGAGCACTCTATGTGCCAACCAGGCCTTCCGTTGCCCCAAGGGCTCTCCCATGAAGGTTCACCAGGCTTAGCTGTTTTCCATAAGGCGAAGTCTGCTGGAAACTTTTTATTTTCATTTGGTTCAACTCTTGCTCCTGCTTTCACGTCACCCAAAGATTGACGTGAGAGAACCCCATAGTTTTCAGCTTTTCTTACATCGAAGTAGACATCGCCATTTGCTTGATATGCATAGTTCTTATCAACTAATACCTGAATGTATTTGATGATGTCTTGTATATGCTCGGTTACACGAGGGTAAGCATCTGCTTTCTCAAGACCTAAAGCTTTCATATCATCAAAAAATGTTTTCTCGTACCTATCAGCTAATTCTTTGGGATCTTCATTCAATTTTTTTGCTCTATTTATAATCTTGTCTTCGATGTTAGTGATGTTTACAATATACTTTGTATCATATCCTTTGTACCTGAGGTAACGGACAATCACATCAAAGGCGATGTAGGTTCTAGCGTGACCTATGTGGGAATAATCATAAACCGTTGGACCACAGACATAAATGAGAACATTATTGTTCCCTAAGGGCTGGAAGATCTCAACTTTACGACTTAAAGTATTGTAAACCTTCAAAACCAACGTAACATCACCCTGGAGAATAAGACAGTGAAAACTTGTTCTTTTTTGCTTTAAACAGCGAGATTATTTAATTTACCGATCGCAAATTAGGAGTTATCGTCTAATTTATTTAGGCGTTTCAATACTCTTAATGCGATTAAAGTTATCCACTTACTAGGTTTACCTATCGTTTCCATCTTGGCGTGCATCCTAGTCTTTTATACAATCCAGCAAGCAAGAAGAAGGTGGCAGCAGTGAAAACAGTCGAGGCGATGAATTCTTAAAGGGATCTCTTTTTTCGAAAAGCGAAGTTGATT
>JAUVYS010000091.1 GCA_030602965.1 Candidatus Bathyarchaeota archaeon
TTTTTTACTTGACTTGCCATTTGGCGTTATCTGCGCGGGAATGACAGACTTTTTACGAGCGCATCAATATTGTTTGTTCCATACCATGGAATAAAGCCACATACCTTGACTTATGTTAAGATTATACGATATTTTTACTACAAGTAGCAAGCACATATAAAAACGCGAACATAGTAAATGGAATGAGCCGGTATAAGAGAGATGGAAAATTTGCTAATGCGGCTTGAGAGCAAAACCTCATCCCCGATTCAGGTCCTGCGGGAAAAAACCGGATGTTGCAACGGTTTTCAGAATCTCTATATAGTCGGGGAAGGTAGCGGTTATTCCGGCGGTATAGTATCAAGCGGATCGGATGGGATAAAAGCGGCAATGAATATTATCGGAAGAAATTCTCACTGTAATATTTCTTGACAAGATATCATAATGAGGTTAGTGATTTAGCGTAGTTATTGATCTTGAACGCAGCATATGTACTTTTGAACAGATGTAACCACGGGAGAGATTATGGTCTGATCATCCAAAGCCCTGTTTTTCGAAAAGAGAAGCAGGGCTTTAGTTTTTTGTGAACAGCTTAGGTGAGGTCGCTATAATGCATGATGAAACGAACGTGACAGCGGATGTTATTGAGTCTCTATTAAGTCACACAGCAACAGTGATGAACCACGTGTTCTGGTTTACCCACAACCTGCATCTACAGCCGGACAAACCACATTTCGGATCTACCATAAACTATACAGACATTAAGTGCCGTGAAGACGATTTTCTCAAGGAGCTTATCAATACAATAACAAGCTGGGTATACAGTAAAGCGCAAGCCAAGACTATGATTGATGAGAGGTTACGCCAAACTAATGATGATTTCCAAAATGCTGCTACTTTTCTTACTTCTCAAGCATTCTCCAAGTTTCGTCCAGGATATTCACAGGGACAATTTGGCGAACTGCTTTTGTTTAATTTCATTCAGCATTTTTTTAATGCTGTACCGCTTCTCAGGAAAATGCGGATAACAACATCCTCCGGTCATGAGCGATTCGGAGCCGACGCTATTCATGTCAAGATTGAAGGACCCACTACGGTTTTGATTTTAGGCGAGTCTAAATGCTACCAAAGCAGGTACAAATTCAAGGAGGCTTTTTCTACGTCCTTATCAAGCATTACCACAACTTTCACGTCTCTTGACAGGGAACTTGATTTGTACACCTACGATGATTTCCTTGAGAGTGAGCTTGAGGATATAGCCAAGAAATACAAACGTGGCGAACTGAGGCGTGCCCGTTTCGAGCTTGTCTGCCTTATTGCCTACCATGAAACGCAGAGAATTGATGGTGCCAATGAGGAGGAGATTAAAGAATCCATTCGTTCGACTATTGAAGATCGCTGTCAATAGCTGGGGGGTGATGTATTCCGGGAGATAGATGGCCGAATCCTAAGCCGCATTAATTATATCATCTTTCCAATCTGGCAGCTTGATAAGCTTTTAACCGATTTTAGCAAGTGCATAGGAGTAGCATAGGTGATTCTCACTGAACGTGACAATGACACGATTGACCTTCTTCTGAAGCATGAACATAAACGGATTGCAGCCCAACTCAAGTTCATTAAGGAGGAGCCTTCGGAGATACCTTACGAGTTGCTGAACAGGGGCATTGCGCTTGTTGATAGACTGTCACGCTTGCGAGATGAAGTCTCTGGGAGAATTGCAATAACGCTTTGCGCAATCCTTTGGATTTACCGAAATAGCGAGTGGACAGGTTTAAAAGACTTTCTCATGGTTGTCCTTTCGAGAATTGGATTTCCACCATCTACCTTGATGATTGATGATCTCTATGACCGTAAGAAGAACCAGTACTCCAGCTTCAACAGTCTTTTCGACCAGTTTGCAACCACTTGCTATCATTTGAAGCATGAGGTTGTCATAGCCCCAAAAGTATTTCTTTTAACTGAGTTCCAAATGGACATATGGGCGAAGATAGAAGAATGCCCGCTACTGGGAATTTCTGCTCCGACATCGGCTGGCAAATCATACATTCTCCTTCTGAAGTGCATAGAAATGCTGCTCAAAAAGCCAGGCAACGTCGTATATATAGTGCCTACTTTGAGCCTAGTCTCTCAGGTATCCCTCGATTTTCGGCACCTTCTGCGAGACTTCGAGTTACATGAGTACGAAATCCTCACGTCATTTTATGAAAGACCGGAGACTGGCAAAGCAGTGTACGTCCTAACTCAAGAAAAAGCCATTGCTGCTTTTTCCCAGCAGGACCATCCCTTCAAAAATCTTCGCCTTTTGATAGTCGATGAAATACAAAACATAGAAAGGGTGGCGGACGAAGACGATCAACGTGCAAAAATTCTTTATGATACCCTTATTGAACTCCGCCATACCTGCCAGCCCGACAGAACTGTTATCTCAGGTCCCCGCATCGATGCCATAGGTGAACTAGGCGCTACAATATTCGGCGCACCTTCGGACGAGGTAGAAACGAAAGGCTCACCCGTAGTTAATTTCACCTATTCAGTTAGCAAAATTTGTAATAGCTATTACTTGAAGCAGTATACAGACATAAGGACAACACCTGCATCCCTGGCCATCTCCTATAATGAAGCGCTTGATGGGCATGGTGGCGTCCAATATAGGAAGAAGTTTTACAAATATCTTTCACACATAGTCAAAAGCCTTGGCCCTTCGTCTTATAACATTATATTCTCCCCTACAGCGAACCAAGCCCGAAAAACAGCCGTAGCGCTGGCGGAGGCAACGGATATAGATTCCGCATGCATTGAATCGTTGATAGAGTATCTGGAGAGGACTGTTCACCCTCAGTATGACCTATGCAACACACTGCCAAAAGGAATAGCATATCATCATGGGAGAACCCCACTGCACGTTAGAAGAGCCATCGAGAGGGCCATACGCGATAAAATGATAAGAAACGTCGTTTGCACGACTACTCTAATGCAAGGTGTGAACCTGCCGGCGCAAACAGTAATCATTAGGAATCCCTATCTGTATGTTTCATCGCGCTTCGGTACCCCAAAACTGACCAACTATGAAATAGCCAATCTCCGTGGGCGAGCAGGACGGCTTCTTCAAGACTTTATCGGAAGAACATACGTACTGGACGAGAACTCCTTCGAGGAAACAATTGAGCAGGAGGAGTTGTTCAGTGAGAGCACAAAAGAGCTGCATCCTGGGTACAGAGATAAATTCTCGGAGAATGAAGAAGACATTCTTACGAGCTTGTTCGAAAGTACTCCACCATTACCAGAGAATAAGGAGTATTCTTTCCTGCTCACATACATAAGACAAATTGCCCTAAAATACCAAGATGAAGGACTTCCTCGTTTACATACAGTCGGCATAGAGATTTCTCCCTTCGACTACAAGAGAATCCAAGTGACATTGTCTGATCTCAGGGTGGATAACCAAGTTTGTTTTAAGAATCGTTATTGGGACCCATTTGACTTGGACAGGCTGTATCGTCAATCCAAAAAGCTACTCATACCAACGTCTATATCCGACGCAAAAATAGTAGACAAGCTGATGAGAATAATCATATTCATGGCCAATAACTTTCCTGTGTATTCAAAACGCTATTTTAGAGTAGATAATGAAAAGTTCCTATTATCGAGTTGTATAAACGCCGAACATTGGCTCAAAGAGAGACCACTTCACAAGATTCTAGACAGCGACTTCTACGATACATCCGAAAAGATTGAAAGAACTATTAACCTTCTTCAGAATGCAATTTCCTTCGGCCTCCCGATGTTGCTCAAACCACTTTATGATATCTGGAAAGAAGAGGCGATGTTCCTGCGATTCATAGAAATGGGTGCCTTTAGGCCTTTCACAAGAAGAATGATTGAGCTTAACATTCCGCGTGAAACCGCAATCATGCTTTCTGACCAATTCTTCGATGATACTGAATTTGACGAAGGGAGTGTTGATGACCACATACGGCGGGTCTTGAAACAAGTAGCCCCAGAGCTATCTTTTTGGGACCAAATCCAAGTTGAATCAGTCTTGTGATGAGAGCATGGTAAGAACAAAGGAGAAATCAACAAAGGACAGAGTGCAAAAATCGGGGTCTCGCAATGCTATATTATATCTGCCTGCTTTAATTTACTATTATCTTGCCAATGCAACTGATTGAGTTGTAATGAGAAATACTGAAACAGTAATTAAAGACCTAAAGGATTTGATAAATTCAAAGGGCTACATCTATGCTCTTTGTGTGATTCTTTTTGAGGACTTTCATATCAATCCTGAAAAATTACATGAAATAGATTTTAGAAAAAGTCTGAGCACAAAGGAAGCTTCACTATTACTTGGTTTTTTGATTCAAGATGTAATTGATTTTTCTACACCAGAAACTCCACAGGATTTAATTCAGCTAAAGCAAAAGACTTATGAACTCATGGAAGAATTGCATGACTCTTTCAACCTTCCATTTTTAGAAAAACTAATAAAAGCATCTAACAAAACCCATGACAAAAAAAATTACAGAGAAGATATGAAAGAATTTTTTGGCAAAGGAGACATACTCACAGAGCCTATATTTTATGCCGGAACAGGTGTTTATGATTTTCAATATTTAGAATTTTTAGAGAGAAAATATAAATACGACAAGAAATGGCTTTTTAACGAAAAAAATTTTGAACTTACTCAAACACAAAATATCGTTTCCCAAATTAAAGCAATTCTTCATGAAAAATCAAAAAAAGTCCATTTATATGATTTAAGAGAACGATTGCCTGAAATGATGGAAGACATGAAGAAAAAGTACCCTCATGAGGATTGGGAGAAGCATGTAAAAGATATTTTGCCCATGATGGAATTATACCAATATGTGGAATTGTTTTTTGAAAATATAAAAGAAGAAAGAAATCGAAGTATTGATGAAATTAGGGAAGACGGTTGGGAGTCCTTTTATAAAAACTTAATAGAGCTATTTGTTGTCAAAAAATCGGATTTTGAGAGCAATATTAATATTGAAGCATTTTTGGATAACTTTTCAATTACTCCTAAAAAAGGTTTAAATTCCCAATTGCATACCATCGGTGATTACAACATCATAGATTCTCATCCAATCATTCAACTTAGTGATGATAAATATCATGTACCAATCACTTTTTTGTTATCCGAAGCAGTATACGAAAGTCCTTATTATTGGATGATTGATGATAAAAAATACAGGGATCAAGCAGGAAAAAACAGAGGGATCGTCGGAGAAGAAATTGCATATGATTTTTTATCAAAAGTATTTGGAGCAGACAGAACTTTTAAGTCTGTAAAAATTACCACAAAAAAAGGGCAAGATGATACGGACATTGATGTTTTGTGCATTCTTGGAAGCAAGGCTTTATGTGTTCAAGTAAAATCAAAAAAATTAACTGAACTCTCCAGAAAAGGGGATGATCAAGCATTAAAAGATGATTTTCAGGGAGCTGT
>JAUVYS010000134.1 GCA_030602965.1 Candidatus Bathyarchaeota archaeon
GTACAAATTCATCCTTTTAGATTTCCGTTTTGTTGTTTTAAGCATTTTAAGGGATTTATTCAGCCTATCAGGGTGTATTTGCTTGAAGACTTTTTCTTGAAGTTCGGAGAGATCATCTTTAACGTATGCTTTTATCTCTTCTAGAATAACATTAACTTTTTGCGCTCTTTCTGCTGTAATATCTTGGTGAATTGCTTGTATATGTTGTGCAATTGATGCGTTTAAATCATGACTTTGATCTACCGAAGTTTCTTGAGGACTTGGCGCGGAGGTTGAGGAAGTTTGCTGTATTTCCAAAGGTAAATTATAAATTTCTCTTTGGTGTTGGTTAAACAAGGACTCGAGTCTCGACGGATCTTGTCTTACTTCGTTAAATTTTTCTTGAATTTCTTCTCGAGAATATCCCATGCTCAATAAATAAAAAGCAGCGCTAGATAATTGGTTTTCTAATGCTTCTGAAGCGTTGTAATTACTACCACCAAATTGTTGTCTTAGATTGTCATCTGCTACCAGGTTAATTTTTTCTTCGTTTATTTCATTGATCTTGAGATCGTTTATTTTGGTTAGAATGTAATCTACTTGATCGCTTCCTAAATAGCTAAGACTCCCAATCGGACCAACCATTAAAGCGATTTTTTCCATCTTCTTTAATAAGTCGGCTACATCGCTCTGAGATTTACCTTTTGTAACCATTAAAAAATGTTCCAGAAAGTTCTTATTAAATCCAGCTATAATTTTAACATTCTTCTCATCAAATTTATTAAGATGATCATCTAATCCATTGCCCTGAAATTCTGGAGGCAGATTAATATTATAGACCAACACATTATCTAAAATCATGTAAACATAATCAGATTTGTTCATGAGAGCGCTTATGGGTTAGAATTGTTAATCTTATTTTATAGATATTGTTTTTATTGCAACGTAAAATTACTAAACTAATAAAATTTGTACAATAAATATTTTTTTAATAGTTTATACAAAAAGAGTATGATTCATAATTATTAGTTATTTATTTTATTTTCTCTAATAGGTTTGATGAGATTATTATGGGGTATTTCAACAAATTGGAGATTCTCATTCGAATATTCTTGGTCATACGCATGCCACACTGCGTCTGATACAGTTTATTCACGAGCTTGTTACAGGATTCGTTCACGACTTTAATGGATTTAGAGTATCAGTAATTGTGATGAAGCTACCTGGATTAGCTTCTTCATGATAGTCATCTCCATAAACTTGTCGGAAGATATCTCGATATAATTCGCCTTTTTCTTTATTATAAACTATGTTTAACAAAAACTTTTGATTTTCTACAATTTTCGTATCTTTCTTTTCACTCATAAACTAGTACACCCAGATTATAGTTCTGTTTTGTTCTAGTTTGATGGTTATAAATTTGTTTCCATTACAGGTAGGTAGTCGTTTCAACCTTTTTTTGTCTTATATTGTAATATCTGGTTTATTATATAAAAAGACTATTTTTTCAAACAAAAAAGGTTATTTAGAAATCTGTTGACTGATCGTTCTTTTATAATTGATTACTTTTCTAGTATTGTGGTGTATAATTAAAAAAGTAGTGATCCGATTAGGAAAACACTTAAACGATGACGGGACTGTAGATAAAGAAGCTCTTGCAAAAGAACTTGTGAGTAAATTGCAACAACAACAACAAGAGAATCTAAAAGAAATAGGATACGATGGCAGCATACCTCTAAAAGATTTTGTCTTGTACAAAAAAGATATAGATAGACTTCTTCAGAAGTGTATTATCAAAGACATGTCCAATTTAATTGGAATTAAAGGAAAGATTAAGTATGGTTTCGTAGGGTTTACTTATAGGGCAATCGATTCAAAAACAAAGTTCTTTCAAACTGGTTTATCATTCGCCCCCGATCCCTACAGACTTAATTTTTATCTTCGTGACTGTGTTTTTCATCCTGAAAAATACCAATTTAGAAGAACAGGTACTAAGCAAATATATGGTTGGATAGCAAAGGCAATCGATGATAAATACGGTTTACAGACATTTAAGGAAGAAGTTAAAAAGGGAAGTATTAAATCTTTAACAGCCGCCCTAGATGAATTGTTTGATTTTGAGATTACTGGAGTTTTCTGGGCCGAAAAATTAGTAAGAGATGCTGAAAATGAACAAATAGCAGTTACTTTACTTGGATCCGGTCGAAAAGGATTAGTAAAATTACTTAGTTCTCAGGGTTTAGGTTACGATATTACTAATCCCGCTCGTTTAAATGTGGAGAAAATAGTTGAAATTGCTAGGAAGTACGGAATCTCTAAAAAAATGATAGAAAAAGGGTTAAATGATCCATCAGCTTCAGGGAAAAGCGGTAATCCCGAGAATGTTGAGAAATTTATTTGGGACTGCGCTTATTACACTGCATTAGGTTTGACTCAAAGTCAGATGCATGAAAAAATGGCGCAAAAAGGTTTTTATCTAAAATCATTCCCAGCTTTTATACAAGACTATAAGAAATGGTTTGGAAGTATAAAACATGGTAGAGAATTGTTCCTAAATCCTATAATTGAAAGTTTAAAGGAGTTTCATGTTTATTCCCAAGAAGAGATTAATGAATTGTATCCAGTTAGTAGGAAAGTCAATAAAGAGATGTTCATTCATATGGCTGAAGAGAACTACAAATTGCGTGATATTTCAAAGATAATGGGTTACTCCCATGTTTTCCTAAGTGAATATGCTAAAGAATTAATTGTTCAAGAATACGACTTTATAGAACAATATTTTTTTAGAGAAGATAAAGAGCAAAAGTCATTTAGAGATTTACAATATTATTTGCTAGCTCAGAAAATATTACGACAAGCAATGAATAATATCCCAAGAAAAGAGATTATGGATAGTTTTAAAGGGGGTATAGCTAAGCATAGATTCAGTGAAGTTCATAAAATAGTTTTACATGCTCAAACATTTACAGACCTTCAAAACTTTGCCAGAGAATCTTTACTAAACACTCTAATTGCGGATCTCAATCCTTCAAAAGTATCTGATATTGCTAACGATGATAGATGTTGGATGTCAAGGCTTATGGTATATAGGAAGATCAATGAATTCTATAAAGATAATCCTTTAGTTCAGCGAGTACTTGCAAAAAAACACCTCACACCTTTAGAAATGGCAAAGGTAACTGTAATCGGAACAGAGTTAAAGAAATTTTATAAAATGCGACTCTCGAACACGCTTATATTAAAAAAATTCAATAAAAAGTACACTTTAAAGGATATAATAGATATAACTAAGATGATATGGGATCTTGATCCCGATTCCGTGAGGGCAATGCTTCACGCTGGTGTCTTGAAAGAGAAGTAATATAATTTCTTTTAATTAACTAAATATAAAAACATTCTTAATCACCTTCTACGACGAGGGTCTTCAAAGTACTTTTTTGCCATTTTTCGAGCAAAATTCATTTGTTCTTTAGTCTCAAGACTGCATGGTCTGTATTTTCGTATCCACTTTATGGGATCCATATGTTCGGGTATATATCCATTATTGGCAGCCCATACAACAATAAATTGTCCTGTTCTCCCACATCCCGCAACACAATGAACAACGATTGATTCATTATTTTTTCCATGTTTCTCACAAATTACCAGAAAATCTTCTATTTGCTTTTCTGTTGGTAATCCGTAATCTGGAACGTTGATATGATAATAATTAAATATGTTAGGGATATCTTTTCTGTTATCAAATTCCGAACAATTGATTATAACTGAGATTCCTTCCTTTTTGTACCTTTGAAAAACCGGCGGATCAGGCCACCAACTTGCTGCCATTTTTTCCTTAACAATCCATGTAAATGGTTGTGTTTTTTCGGGCATCCCACCTCTAGGCCAATACCAAGGTCGAATATTTAATTACCTCTTACTTTCTAATTATTATTTTTATTCTTTAAATTCTAACAGTTTAACTCAAAGTTATTAGTAAATAATCTTACCACGATCAATAATAATAAAATAAGGAAAAAAAAAAATTTAATTATTGTTTAATTTATATCGCTTTTTAAAAAGAATTATTGAAACTATGCAAATCATGCTTATTACAACATAAAGATTATATCCTGGAATACCA
>JAUVYS010000101.1 GCA_030602965.1 Candidatus Bathyarchaeota archaeon
CCTGTTAAATCTTTATCGTTAATAACACCAGCAGAGCTTGTTTTCACGACCCAGAAGACGTTCTCAACGGTTTCTGTGTCAAGTGGAATGTAGCTACCCCATCCACATACTAGGTCAGGACCATGAAAAAGTGCTTGAGTAACACCTGTAACGATATCTGAGACCTCTGAATCTCCTGAATTGACCACGTTTCCTACAACCCTATAGGCACTTCCACAATTTGAATCTGGGTCTTCTACTGCCGTTGCTTCTGTTCTCAAGCTTGAACCTACTGCTTCTAAAACAGAGTTTGGATTGTCTGCCAAGTAAATACCGTAATAGTCACTATCGCCACAAACCCATAGTCCTTTTTCTCCCTCATTGAACCAACTTGCAATCGCAGATATTTCATCCTGAGTAAAGTTTGCACCATAAACTGAACCTAATACGAGAACATCAACACCTGTCAGCGCACTTTCGGTAATTTCTGTAATATCATTGGCAATAGTATATCCTAGAGCAGTTAAGTTTCCTTTCAATTCTGCTAATAGTTTATCTCCTTGACCTTGACCGATAGCGAAAGCAACCGTTGAATCCTGTGCATACGAAATGGGGCTTATTGAAAACACTGAGATTAGTAGTAGAAATGTCATTGCCATTAAAACCATTTTTCTATGAGAGTTCGTTCTTGTAACCTCCTTGAAAAAGATAATTGTTGCTTTGAATATTTATCGTTTGTTCATGTTTTTGTATCAAAGTCTCTCGTGTGGTTTGTTCAAGCTCTGATCTAAAATGGTAAGATTTCTTCCTTTTTTCTGATCATAGTGATAGCGATCACTGCTAAAACTACACCTAGGATTATGCCTTCAATGGGAAAACCAGGGATGCCTGCAATGGGTTCTTCTTCTGAACCTATGATTACGGTATAAGTTTCTGATGTTGCCTCAAGACCTGAAAAATCCCTAGCAACAATGTAAAACCTTAAAGATTTTGTTCCTGAAGGTTGAGATGGAACACGAATAGAATACGAATCAGTATCAGAGTAGTCTACACTCTCACGATTTAACTGTTCTAGATCATCTATGAAATAAAATAAATCAACCGATTCTACACCACTAACCTCGTTTTCGATAGTAGCTTCTACAGTAAAACTCTTAGAATCTTCAACTTGAGACGGATATGATATGTCAACAATGTTAGGTGCTGAAGGATTGGAAGGGTATATAGCTATTTCAACTGAAGAATCGGTAGGAACTGTACATTCTGCAATAATAAGCCACCCGTTTGACGAATTAACTGTTGAAATTGGAGTGGCATTGAAAATAAAATATTCATCATTAATTAACGGCTTTAACACTGCCTTCACCCTCAGATTTTCAAGGGGATGTGATAGTTCGTTTGTTATTTTTAATTTTAATCCCTTTTCTAAATCACGAATGTTAGCAGGTATCCTTTCAACATTTATACCTGGTAAAGGTTGAGAAAGTATTTCGTCATCATAACTGTAATCGGTCACCTCATAATCTTCTATACTAATTATCCGATAGCCATTTAGATTTCCAGCCCAAACTAAACCTGACACTGAAGTTGTCATTATATATTTTGTACTTTCTATAATCCTAAAATCATCATTGTGTAAGTGACCATATAAAACTAGGTCAACTCCTTTTTGATTACAAATATCTATCAATTGTTCCGCTTCTTCTAAATAATAATCTGGTGAGGCATGATACCAAACAGGATAATGAAATGCTATCGCCTTCAATGAACTTGATTGGTATTCTGTCAATTCATTTTCTATCCATGCAATTTGGGTAGAACCTAACGAAGCATTCCCCGTCAATGCCATTATAAAAAGAACTTCACCATATTCAAATGAATAATACAGTTCAGAAATATATTCATAATAATTTGTTGTTCCACTTGAAACATCATGATTTCCTGCTAATGCATATACAGGTATCTGAAAATTTTTACAAATCTCTTCAAGATATTTATACGATGATTCAGAACCACTCTCTACCAAGTCTCCTGTGAATATTACAAAAGCAGGATGAAAAAGATTTGTTTGAAGAATAGCCTGCTTGAACTTCTCAATTCCACTGGTAGCACCTGGGACGATGTGGGAGTCGGACATATGAATAATCAAAAAGGATTCACGATATTCTTCAAGAACTTGCACTGCGTTATCCTCTGTAAGCGTTTGTATAACATCGTTTACTGTGAATTTGATTTCAAGGTTATAGAGATCCTCTGCTGTTTCATCAGGTATTGATACTTCAAGTGACCATAACTCATTGTCTTGTTCATAATCAGCATTTTCTAAAACGAGTGAAGTTACCTTATATTGTGTGTATATTTTTGCTTCCCAATCACTTGCATCTTCTGCTGCTCTAATGGTTATTGTAAATGATCCGCTCTGCAGTTTTATAACGGGCTGCAATAATCTCGGGAAAATAATTTTGAATTGTTCATCGTTCGCATGTGCAGTATTGTAATTCATTCTCAGAAGACAATTGGACTCATATAGTAACTGGAACGAAGTTATGATGGAAAAAAATACGATTACAACGAAAAATTTTTTGCCCTTATTCAAATCAGTCACTTCGTATTTGAAATCAACTAAGTATTCTTTTTTAAATCTATAAAACTACCGACAAATAATAAGGGCAGTCATAATATCTATCTTTCATCCATAAATTGATTAAGTATTGACATTTAATCTTACGAATACGTTGTGTTAAAGATCAGATTTACATCAAAAAGTTAAGAATAGATTTAATAAATAAATTAGTTTTAATAGTATATTAGGAGTAAAAAAATGTCAAAATTTAGTAGTGGAACAAAACTAATCATTGCAGTAGCTATCATTGGCATTGTGGTTATAGCTATGGTTTTCTGGCCGAATGGAGGTGGAGAACCAGTTACAGGAATAACTCTTAAGATTATAACAAGACATGACACGGCGATCTGGACACGCTTTGAACCACAGTTCTTGGAGACGGATTATGCTAAAGATCATAATATTGTAAATCTTGATTGGGTTTCGCCTAGTCCGGGTTTATGGGAAGCGGTTATCGGCGTTGGTGGAGTTGATGTAGCATGGGGTGGTGGTCCAACCTTGTTTGACACATTAATAGAGAGTGAATTGCTTGATCCTTTGACTGGAAGTGAAGTTCTTGGTTTTGTGTCACAAATCAATGACTCTATTGGCGGAGCGCCTATGAAGAGAAGGGATGAAAACGAAAATATTTTATGGGTGGCAGCGGCAATCTCAACGTTCGGTTTTACTGTAAACCATGCTTTTCTAGATGATTATGAATTGCCAACACCCCGGCAATGGACTGACTTAGCGAATAGAACATATGGATCATTGTTACCTAAAGAAACTGTATCTATGGGAAATGCTCCTGACACTACTTCGAACACTCGAATCTATGAAATCATCATACAAGCTTTTGATTGGGATGAGGCTTGGAGTATTTTAACTAGGATGGCTGCCAATGCAAAAATGTACTCTGGATCAGGCATATCAGTTGACGTCCAAGGTGCTGTTGAAATGGGAGAAGTCGGCATCTCCATGTCCATTGACTTTTATGGGTATACCTCGACTTTAAGGAATCCAGACTGCGAATATATAATACCCGCAGGACAATCGATAATAAATGGAGATCCGATAGCTCTAGTAAAAGGATCCGCTAATAAAGAGGCTGCAGAAGCTTTTATCGCATGGGTGTTGACTCCAGAAGGGCAGTCTCAATGGTTTCACGAAAACACAAACAGAATGCCTGTCAACGATGAAGCTTTTGAAACCGTGTTAGGTCAAAGCAGACCAGATCTAGAGGCATTATATCTACTTACAATCAGTAACATTGGAATTGTGTTCGATGATGACTTAGCTCTTTCCTACACTGATTCTCTCATGCTATACTTCCAATCTGTCTTGACTGATGTGCACGAGGAATTGCAGGAAGCTTGGAGTGCGTTGATCGATGCTGTAGAAACTGGTACAATTACCGAGACTAGATTCCAAGAATTAGCATTACAGCTTGGTAAACCTGTACAATGGACTGAAAACGGTGATAATCTTGTCTTCTCAGTGGAGTATGCTCAATCAATAAACACGCAGATGAGAACAGACCTTGCTTTTGCAAACCAGATGGCGGCAATATGGCGGCAAGCAGCTCGACTTCAATATCAAGAAGTTACTGACGCTGTTTAATACTGAAGTCTCTGAAAAACATCCTTTTCCCTTTTTTTATAAAATAAATTAAAAGGTGAAAAATTCACTGGCGCTTCAAAATCCATTTAAAAGCCTCTTCCAGTCAGATACATTTAGTTTAGAAGCTCTGAAAAAGAACTTACGCAAAATTAGAAGAGAAATGGACCCACTCTCTTGGGTTCAACTCATCTCTGTTTTGATTGTATTTTTATTTTTCATGGTTTTTCCGTTAATGACAATCATAACTAGAGCCTTTACTCTCAATGGTGCTCCATCTTTTTTCTGGTTTAATCTAATATTCTCTGATCCCTTCTACTTCGGATTAAAATTTACAGGAATAGAAAGTTTTCCTTTCTTCTCATTAGACATCCATTCAACTGGACAAATATTAACTCAAGTAGGCGAAACTCTATACGTTCAAGGCATAGATTATGGTATAATATTAAACTCCTTAATTGTAGCCACGTACACAACGATAATCTCAACAGTAGTAGGCACAGTTCTAGCTTTCATCATGGCTAGATACGAATTTACTGGAAAAAGCATATTCAGAACAATCTTACTTGTGCCTCTAATATCCTCACCATTTGTAGGAGCCATAGGCATTCAACGAATGATTGGTGAAAATGGCATAATTAACAAACTTCTTCACGACATTCTTCACATATTGCCAACGAAAATAGTGCTGGATGGTTTTGCGGCTTTAATTTTCATTCAGGTATTAAACTTCTATTCGATAGTCTACTTGAACGCATACTCCTCCTTTGTTAGCATAGACCCATCCCTTGAAGAACAGGGCGAAAACCTAGGCGCAAAAGGTTTCAACCTTTTCAGAACAATAACATTTCCTTTAGCTCTTCCAGGAGTCTGGGCAGGAGCAATCCTAACCTTCATACTAAGTATTGAAGACCTCGGAACACCAGTAGTCTTCAAGGCAAGCCAAGCGGCTAAGACCATGACATTTGAGATCTTCAAGAGAATATTTTCTCCAACCGGAGAAATCGACCCAATCGCTCCCGCATTGAGCGTAATTCTACTGGTAGTCGCAATTTTAGGATTCATCTCAATTCGAAGATACGTTGTTCTAAGGAAATACGCGATTGTAAGTAAAGG
>JAUVYS010000029.1 GCA_030602965.1 Candidatus Bathyarchaeota archaeon
AGAGTCCGCCCATTGAAAGTTTTAAGGCTTTCATCAGTCCACGGCCCCAACCGGCCCCAACCAGAATACAAAATTAAATAAATACGATATATGTGTTTTTATTTCTAGATATCACTTTAAAAAACCGAAATGTTTAAGCGTGATTTCATGTTTCAAGAATATCGCCTGCCGGTCACAGGAGCACGAAATAAATAGCACCCGTTCCCATTCCGAACACGGAAGTTAAGTCGAGCTTCGCCAAGTCGTTAGTGCAGTGCGCAAGCCTGCGTGAAAGCGTGGTGCTGGCAGGTACTTATCTATTAAGGTTCAACTGTAAAAGCTTAAACTTTATAACGATCCTAAATTAGTTTATTCTGAAATATCGGAGACATGTTTTTTGACCTTTTCAATTTTTTCGCAGTTAGAAGCTGAAGGCTCTCCATTTGGCTACATCTTTAACATTCTTTACTTGCTGTTTTTCCTGATCTTCATGCTTTATGGACAGAAGATACAGATGTGGACTATGCTCAGGGAGATAAACAGCGCGGTGGGAAAGCTGAAGAAATACAAAGACGACGCACGTAACGTTGCTATCTCAGAAATCAAAGAGACCAGTGGAACCGAAACTGACCCAACACCTAGAGTGGACCAGTATTTGGAGTACTTTACTACTTTTCCCAGCAGTCTTGACCCTGCAGGTATTGTTTCTAAGCTTGAACACATCATCGACGTCAGAGACCAGAGGTTTAAAGATGAAATCAAGATCATAGCCCCTGGGATTGATGAGACTAAAGCAAGCAACCTTGAAGGTGTCTTGGAGGTCGCTCTGGCCTTGAATTATGTTTACAGGGTGGTGAGACATTTTTATCTTCTCGGAAGGAAGATGATGAGCTATTTTGTTATTATGCAGATCCAAATGCAATTACCCATCCTTATGCAGCAGGCTAAGGCTTATGCTGGCGCTGTTAAGGCGTTTGCTTATGGCCAACCAATAGGTGACGGTGCGGGAGCGATGGTAGCTGCTAAATTGATGCATGGCAAGAAATACAGTGAAATCGCGAAGGACATCGTTGCTTCACAGATATCTATACAGGGACGAAAGGTTTTCGTGTTAAAGGCAAAGGGGCCAGGAGCGAACATTGGGAAGTATGGTGTTGCAATCCAGAAACTCATCAAGAGGAATAAGAAGAAAGCCACAGTGATAATGATTGATGCTGGTTTGAAGTTTGAAGGAGAAAAAACAGGCAGCACCGTTGAAGGTGTTGGCACAGCCATTGGTGGAATTGGAATTGATCAGTTCAAGATTGAAGAAGTTGCCTCCAAGTTTAAAATTCCGTTGAACAGCGTGGTCATAAGGATGTCTATCGCTGAGTCGGTGGCGCCCATGAAGAAAGAGCTGATTGACGGGGTCAACGAAGCGTTGGCGAAGGTGCGGAGACTCATTAAAGAACGCACCAAGAAAGGCGACATTGTAATCGTGGTTGGTGTCGGGAATACTGTTGGAATAGGACAGTGAGTTGAAATGGCTTCTGGTGGAAGAACTATCTCTCTTATGCTCCTTGTTTTCATCGCAAGCGCGTTAATCATGATCTTTTTATCTGCTCAAAGCCTTTTTACGGCTTATGAGCTCTATTACCAAGGTCTGACGGAGCAGGCGTTATACTATTTTATATATGGGATAATCGGATTAGCTCTTGCAGCTTATACAGTCTTGCAATTTAGAAAAAGAACGAGTCTACTAGCCATGAAAGAGTTGGAAATTATCACTGTCACAGAATGCCAGAAGTGTGACTTCAAGAACATAAGAAAATTCGTTAAAGGCGACTTCGTCATGAAAGAAGCAGACGACTGCCCTAAATGCAAAAAGCCAATATTGATCACAGCAATCTATCAAAAACCAGAGGCAAAAAAGAAAACCAGTTAAGCTCTAAACCGTTGTCACTTCGCAACCATCTCTTGTGACGATAACTGTGTGTTCAGCTTGAGCCACTACTGAACTGCTTTTTTCCACGAGAACGGGGTAACCTGTAACGTTTTTACTGGCTAAAAGCTTTGAAAAAGCCTGGTTGAAATCCCCTCTTGGAAGCTCGTTTATAATCCAGCGTGCTGAAAAGGGCAAATTTCTGAAGTTTGTTTTTATCGCTTTCATAAGCTGCTTCGCCTTTTCATCTTTAACCGATCTCTCTTTTTGAAATCTGTAAATGTAAGCATCATTTGTACTTTTTACCTCTCCAGCTGCTTGTGGTAAAGTAACGAAGGGCTCTATCGCGTAGACCTCGCCTTCATCTAGTTTCGATCCGTTAATTTTACCTACATTCGGTATTGACTTCCCTGTGTGAAGCATAAACCTAGCTAGTTGATGGCCTGTAAGGTTCCAGATAGGCTTGAAGCCATACCGTTTTATAACTTTCTCAACAGCATCACCAACCTCAGAAGCTTTCACTCCTGGCCGAATCGTTTTTATCGCTCGTCCTAAACATTCTTCCGCTGTTTTTATCATGTCTTCATGTTCAACGCTTAAGCCAACGGATGTTGCTGTGTCTGCGATGTAGCCATTAATGTGAACGCCGATGTCTACTTTCACAATAGCGTCTACAGGTATTGTTTTTGCTTCCATTGGAGGAGGAGAATAATGAGCAGCGACATTGTTTATGCATATGTTGATTGGAAAAGCAGGTTTCCCTCCCTTATCTCTGATCATATTCTCAAGCTTCTCGCAGATGTCGAGAACCGAAGCTCCAACTTCAACAAGCTTATGAGCTTCGTTTCTGACGTTGCACGCTATCTGGCCTGCTTTTCTGTAATTCTTCAATGCTTCTTCGGGTAACAAAATATTTCCCTTGTAAAAAATTTGTTTGACAATATTATCAGTCAAGACTTAATTAGCGTTTACTACAAAGATTGAAGTCTACAAATCTTTTTATTCATTTAATAAAAAGCTAATCCCAATAGAATTCTATGATGAGGTAAGGTCTCTGAGGCAGAAAAGAAGGTTCTCTTGCGTTGGCATAGGTGGAACCTTTGACCATCTACATAAAGGACATAAAGCCCTCATTAACAAGGCTTTAGAGGTAGGTGACGTGGTTCTCATCGGTCTTGCAACTGATGAAATGGCTGAGAAATTAAAAAAGAGGCATCCTGTAACCTCCTATGAAGAAAGGAAAAGTAATCTTGAACAATTTCTAAGAGAAAATGATGTTTATGAAAGGGTTCAAATCCTTCCCTTAGGAGATCCTTATGGACCTGCAGCAAGTAGAGAGAATCAAGAGGCAATTGTTGTCAGCACCGAAACAGCTCCACGAGTGGAAGATATCAACAAGTTAAGACAGAACAGAGGTTTCAAGGCTTTAGAAGTAATGGTTGTTAACATGGTTCTTGCAGAAGATGGTAAACCCATCTACTCTACACGTATTCATTTAGGTGAGATAGACCAAGAAGGAAGAACACTAGATTACTAATTCTGCAGCTAGCCTTTCCAAGGTAGTTTGATGTTAATTTTATTGTCTGCGAGAAACTCATCTACCTTGTCTTTCGCTTTCTCGCGCTTCTTCTGATGTTCCTTCAGAAAAGGCTGCACTTTGTCCAGTAGTATTTGTTTGCATTCTCCGCATAGCATTTTGCCTGTTTCGCAGAGGTTGTGGAGTTCTTTAATCTTATCATCATCTTTTTCGAACATGTAATACAGGTACTGATGAACAGAACAAATGTTTGGGTTTCCACCAAGTCTTCTCTGCTCTTTTACTGTGGCTCGTCCACCTGTGAATGCGTTCTTGATCTTTTTCTCTACTATTTCTGGTTCGTCAATTGTGAAGATACAGGTCTCTGGTATGGAAGCAGACATCTTACCGCCTTTTCCTAGGCCTGGCATGAACTTACTGTGAATTTGAGCCGGCTTATAGAAGCCAAGTTTATGGGCTGCGTCCCTTGTAACTCTCCAGTAAGGGTCTTGATCTATTGCTGCAGGAATCAGGCAAGGAACGTTTTTACCTTCAAGTATCGATGGTAAGAAGGCTGGAACAGCTTGTATCGACGGGAAGAACACTATACCGATATTTGAGTTATCGGTGAAGCCAAAGACTGCCTTTGCCGTAGACAATGTTACGTGTTTCGCTACGTTCAGGGCAATATTGTACATGGTTCTTGCGCATCTCATATCTGATATTACAAGTGTCTTTTTTGGGTCGAATCCAAGAGCTATCAGGTCTAGAAGGTTATCGTAGGTGTGGTTTAGTGCCATTTTAGAGGTCATTTTCGGAGTAATGAGGTATTTTTCATCATCTGTCATCTGAAAATATAATTTTGCGTCAAAGGAGTCTTGGAGGTACTTTGTGAACACCCACGGAATGAGGTGACCAAGATGAACTGGGCCAGATGGGCCTCTACCAGTGTATAAAGCAAATTTCTCTCCATTCTCGTATTTGTCTAGAAGCCAGTCAAGGTCTCTGTGAGAAAAGAAGACTCCTCTCCGAAGCTGCATGTGAAGCTTGCCAGCGTGTTTTTCAATTTTTTTAAGAAGCTTTCCGCTCAGAGGTTTTGTGCCAAATTTCTCGATCAGCTTCTTGTAATCTATCTTGCCAACGACTTCCCATGGTGTCACTATCATTTCTTCAATGCCCATGGTTTTCACCCTTTGTCTCGAATGTATTATAAAGTAGGATAGATCTTTAGAAACGTTGTCTTTTAATTAATGTAATATAAAGTTTTGATCAGAATAAAGGTGGGGAGCTCTTGTTGGCTGAATTTCATCAGCTTGAAATTAAACTACTACAGGCCCTCAGGGAAGACTGTAGGCTTAGTTTTGAAGAAGTGAAGGACAAAGCATGCATCTCTGGAGACTCAGTATCGAGAGCTGCACTATGGTTGTCTTCAAAAAACCTCTTGAAGATAGAGAGAAAGCAGCGAACAATAGTACAATTGGGCTCTGAGGGTAAGAGGTTTGTAAAAGAAGGGGTGCTTGAAAGGATTCTAGTTCAATCTATTTTGGAAGCTGATGGAAAAAGCCTCATTGAAGACTTATCAAAAATTTCTGGGCTCAGCGATGAAGATGTGAAGATTGCTATTGGATGGGCGCGTAGAAAGAAGTGGTTGCGTTTTAAGAAAGAAGAAGGAAAAACAGTTCTATTGGTCCAGAGTACGCCTGATGTTGAGCCTGATGAAAAGTTGTTAGAAGTCCTCAATAAGGGCTACGTAATACTTGAAGAGTTAGATAATGAGCTCCTGACTGGTTTAGAAGCTCTGAAGAGTAGACCTAACGTTCTTGTTTTTAAAGAAGAAGCTGACCGCTTCCTTGCTCTCACCGATAAAGGGTTGGAAGCTGCTAAGAAAATCACCAAGATAAAAGAAGAAGCCAGTCAATTAACTCCAGAACTTATTCAGTCAGGTAACTGGCGTCAGATTAAACTTAGAAAATACAACATAAAAGCGCCAGTCTCCAATACTTGGCCAGGTAAAAAGCAACCCTACAAGAGGTTTCTCGATGAACTGAAGGAGAAACTTGTAGCTTTCGGTTTTAAGGAGATGGCTGGTTCAATAGTAGAGTTGATGTTCTTCAACTGTGATGCTCTTTTCATGCCACAGGACCATCCAGCCCGAGAGATTCATGATATTTACCTAGTGAAAGAACCTCGTCATGGCGACCTCTCATCTTACAGAAAGTTCGTTGGAAACGTTAAAAACACACATCAGGATGGATGGAAAACAGGATCTACTGGTTGGAAGAGCCGTTATTCCATACGGGAAGCAAGCAGCCTCGTATTGAGAAGTCACGGAACAGCGTTAAGTGCTCGAACATTAGTAAATAAAGGGCTAGAGATTCCTGGAAAGTATTTTTCTATCTCTCGCTGCTATAGACCTGACGTAGTTGATAGAAGTCATTTAACTGAGTTCAACCAGATCGAGGGAATTGTCGTTGGTAAAGAATTAACTTTCAGAGATCTACTAGGTGTCCTTGATAAATTTGCGAGAGAGGTTGCAGAAGCTGATAAAGTAAGATTTCGCCCCGACTACTTCCCTTTCACCGAGCCTAGCGTCGAACTCTCCGCATTCAAAAAAGGGTATGGATGGGTTGAGTTTGGAGGCGCTGGACTGTTTAGACCTGAGGTTTGTTTGCCCTTAGGCGTTGATGTGCCTGTTATTGCCTGGGGTCTCGGTGTTGACAGACTCTTCATGATGAAGGGGGAAATCGATGATATAAGAAGCCTTTTCACTCGGGATCTTGAATGGTTGCGGAGGCAGGGGTTGAGATAATGCCTACAATTGAAGTCATATTTAATGATCTGCAGCGACTCGTTGGCAGTAGATTGCCACGAGAACCTGAAAAGTTGAGTGAAGTCCTCTCTTATGTTAAGGGCGAAGTGGAGTCTTTTGAAGATGAGGTAGTGAAGATTGAAATTAAAGATGGAAATCGCCCAGATCTCTGGACTGTTGAAGGTGTCGCCCGAGAGCTGAAGGGCGCCCTTGGCATAGAAAAAGGACTGAAAGCATACAAAGTCGAAGGATACTCAACTGTTGAGGTTCATGTAGATCCTAAACTTGAAAAAATTCGACCTTATATTGGGGCTGCTGTCATTAAAAATGTCAAGCTGAACAATGATGCATTACGTGGTGTCATAAATCTTCAGGAAAAGCTGGATCAGACCTACGGAAGAAAGAGAAAAAGGACTTCCATTGGTCTTTACAACTTTGACCTCGTTAAACCACCACTATACTACAGCGCTGTCAAACCAACAGCTGTTAGTTTTGTTCCTCTTGATTTCAGCGAAAAAATGAGTTTGAAAGAGATCTTGGAAAAACATCCTAAAGGTTTAGAGTTTGGGCACATCGTCAAAAATCAACATTTCTGGCCAATATTCACGGACTCCAAAGACCAGATTCTCTCATTTCCTCCCATTATCAACTCTAACGATCTTGGAAAGGTAACTGAAGAAGTTGAAAATGTGTTAATAGAGGTTACAGGAACCTCATTGGAAACTCTCATGAACACATTAACCATTGTCACGGTCTCGCTTGCTGATAGAGGTGGAAAAATCTACTCAGCTAAAATCTTCTACCCTTACAAAGACGTAAAGACCGTTGTCACTCCAAAATTTGAAAACAAAACGATGACGATACCAACAAAACTTTTCAACGAAATTCTCGGATTAAACTTGAGCCTTAAAGACATAACTGATAACTTAAAGAAAGCCAGATACGGAGCCTCCGCCACCCCAGAGAGAGTCATTATTGAAGTCCCTTGCTATCGAGTTGACATCATGCACGCTGTCGATGTCATCGAAGACGTTGGAATAATGTATGGCTATAACAATATCGAGCCGAGGTGGCCGCAACTAGCTACCATAGGTGAAACTAGTCAAAAGGAAAAAATCTCCGATCTTGTTCGTGAAGTTATGATCGGTCTTGGTTTCCAAGAAGTTTTAACTTTCTCGATGACAAACAAAGAACACCTTTTTGATAAGATGTGTGTGGAAAAGATGGCTGTCGTAGAGGTTTCTAACCCAAAGACATTAACGTATACTTGTCTCAGAAACTGGTTGATTCCGAGCCTCATAGAATTCCTGAGTAATAACACCCACGTTGAATATCCTCAAAAAATATTCGAAGTTAGTGACTGCGTTCTATTCGATGAACGGTCTGAAACCAAAACAAGAGATGTCAGAAAGCTTGCCTGTATAAACAGTCATTCAACTTCAAACTTTAATGAAACAAAAGCAGTCTTAGACTCGTTGTTCCTAAACTTGGCACTCAACTATCAACTTGAGGAGATACGTCACGGGAGCTTTATTGAAGGAAGAACCGGTAAGATACTTGTCAAAGGAGAAAAAGTAGGCATAATTGGAGAATTAAACCCAGAGGTACTTGAGCACTGGAAGCTCGGAACCCCCTCAGCGGGCTTCGAGGTTGACTTGGACAAAATTTTTGAAATTTAAAGAGAGGGTTTTTTTATCAACAGCCCTGTTTCCGGTGTAAACCGTGTACCATGCTTGGGTAAGCCTACTTCTTCATCGGTAGCAGCATACCTTGGTCGAGGCCGTCGTGCACGGTAATTTCCGGCGGGTGTCAAGAATCATAGATTTAGTAATCTTGAAATAAACGTTTCTTCACTCATTTCAAACAACCTCCGCTATGGAGGCTTTGGGCGTTGGCTAACCCGCAACTTAGAGAGCTCAGCTAAGCGGGGCGTATGCCCTATACTGTGACGCTGAGAGTCAGTTGTCGCGGTTACACTTCGCCCATTGATAAACAGAGACTTTTAAGTACGTTTCTTTAAGTGGTTTAAACGTAGATGAGAAATGAACCCTACTGAAAGGATTGCTTCAATCACAAGAAATGTAGAAGAGGTCATTACGAAAGCTCGTCTTAAAGAGCTAATGGAAGAATCAAGGCCTCTTAAAGGTTACATTGGTGTCGAGCCTTCCGGCCTCTTTCATGTCGGATGGATTATCTGGGCTTCAAAGCTAAAGGAGATGATGGACGCAGATATAGAGATGACCTTTCTTGAAGCCACATGGCACGCTCAGATCAACGACAAACTAGGAGGAAAACTAGAGAACATAAGAAAATGCGCTAAATACCTCGAACACTGCCTTAAAGCCCTCAAAGTAGATGTGGACAAGCTCAACATCATAGCAGCAGAGGACTTAGTAAGCGATCCAGACTACTGGGCTCTAGTTCTCAAGATAGCGAAAAAACTCACACTAGCGCGTGTGAAGAGAGCCATGACTATTATGGGTCGAAGTGACAAGGACGCTGTAACCGACTTCTCCAAACTCATATATCCTTCAATGCAAGTTGCAGACATCTTCTATCAAGATCTCGACCTTTGTTTGGGGGGAATAGATCAACGTAGAGCACATGTGCTTGCAATTGAAGTCGCTGACAAGATCAATATGAAGAAGCCTGTTGCTATACACACTCCTCTATTATCTGGACTCAGTGGCCTTGGAAGAATGGACGCTGATAGAATCTCAGAGACGAAACTCGTAGATGTGAAGATGAGTAAATCCAAACCTGAAAAATGCATCTTCATCCACGACTCTTCAGAAGAGGTTGAAAAGAAGCTGTTAAACGCTTTCTGTCCTCCTAAGCAGCTTCAAGGTAATCCAGTACTCGAAATCGTACAGTACATCCTCTTTAAGGAAGAAGGAGCACCATTCAGAATCGATAGGCCGGAAAAATATGGTGGAGCAATTGAGATTGAGAGGTGGGAAGATCTTCTTAAAATGTATAAAGAAGGTAACATCCATCCTTTAGACTTAAAGAAGGCTACAGCCAAGGCTTTAATTAATATGCTCAAACCTGTTCGTCAATATTTTGACACAAATAACGACGCAAAGAAACTATACCAAGAGATAAGAAGACTGATTGTTACTCGGTGAATTTTTTGCCTAGCAGTTTAGAAAGAAAATACAATCTTCTAACAGAAGTATTACAGAAACTCACAGTAGAAAGTGATAGAGAGGTTCCAATATTAGTAGAAGGAAAGAAAGATCTTCACGCTTTAAGACAGCTTGGCATAAAAGGGGAAATATTTTGTGTAAAGGCTTCCAGGAACATCCTAATCGACAGCTTAGATAAAATTCAAAAAGAGGAATCGATCGTCCTGGTTGACTTCGACCGGGACGGCAAACGATTAGTGAGCGAAATAACCACTTATCTTGAACTACAAGGCGTCAAGGTTAATTTGGGTTTCTGGAAGGAGTTGAGCTCTTTGGTTAGACGTGATGTTAAAGACATTGAAGGTCTGCCTTCTTATTTAGAAAAGTTAAAGAAGAACGTGCGACAAGATAAATTTGAAAATAAATTGCAGGTTCAAACTCTAGTTAAAAGGAGCTTGCAGAAATGAGTCACATTAAACAAATTTCATTTTGGAGGTTTACAAATTGGATCGTTCTCAACAAATTACCACAAAATATGTTATTAGAGCTTCCTACGAGATTAAAGGTGTAGTAGAAAAACCAGATGTAGTAGGCGCAATATTCGGACAAACTGAAGGTCTATTTGGGCCAGACTTAGACCTGCGAGAGCTGCAACAAAGCGGGCGAATAGGCAGAATCCAGATCAAAATCGAAACAAAACGAAACAAGACCATTGGAACAATAGTAATACCATCAAGCATAAGTAGACCATCAACAGCCTTAATCGCAGCAGCCATAGAAAGTGTTGATCGTGTGGGACCTTGTGAAGCGAAGGTTACACTAACAAAACTGGAAGACGCAAGAGCGGCAAAAAGAGAAGCTATCATAAGTAGAGCAAAAAAACTTTTACAGAAATGGACCATTGAAGAAGCACCCAGCACTAAAGCAGTTTTAAAAGAAGTTTCAAAGATCATTAAACCAGCAGAGATTGTCAAGTTTGGCACTAACGGATTGGCAGCGGGCCCAGAAGTTTCATCCTCTTCGTCAATAATAATAGTTGAAGGAAGAGCCGATGTTGGAGCTCTCCTGCAAAGCGGAATTAAGAACGCTATTGCTTGTGAAGGAACAAGCATACCAGAGACAATCATAAACCTCAGTAAAGAGAAAGAAGTCACAGCCTTCCTCGATGGTGATAGAGGCGGCGACATGATTCTGAAGGAACTACTTCAAGTCGCAGACATAGATTACGTTACTAGAGCGCCTAGAGGTAAAGAAGTCGAAGAATTGACGCCAAAAGAGGCACTCGAAGCCCTCAAAAACAAAACATCTGTTAAGGAACTTGAAGCACCAAAGATCAGAAAAAAAGTAATTAAAAGGACCGTTGTGTCAGAAGTCACCCGAGAGAAAATGGTTAGTTTGAAGGGCACTCTAGAGGCAATTGTCCTAAACGATAAAGCAGAAGACATTTTAAGAACGCCCGTTGGAGTGATGTATGAAAACCTAAAGACTATTAAAAAAGGCCACACCATCATCTTCGACGGAGTTATAACCCAAAGACTTGTCGATGTAGCTGGTGGAAAAGACGTGAAAATAATCATAGGCGACAGAATCTCTAACGTAGTAAAACGACCCGTAGACATTCAGTTATATACTGTCACTGACATCGCATAATAAACTTATGAATTCTAATAATTCTCTTTCCATCCCCTTTTTTACCGTATTCCTCTAAATGCTTCTCGTGAAAACGTAAGCATCTTCACTTCCATAGTAACCTTTAGAAATGGATTTGAGCTGGAACCCTAATTTTTTGTAGAAATTTTGGGCTACATGGTTACTTTTTCGAACTTCAAGTTTTACGTGAGACACACCAAATTTTTCAAGCGCCTTAAAAATCTCCAATGTAAGAATTAATCCTACTCCTTTTTTCTGATGGCTCTTCTTGACTGCAATCGATATAAGATGACCTGTATTGTTCCCTTCAATTGAAGCGACAGCGTAACCAATAACTTTCTCGTTTTCATCAGCTACCAGAAACGTCCTAGAATACTTTCTAGCCAAGAAGTCAAGTAAGAAACGCGGATAAGCTTCACTAAATGTGTCCTCCTCAATCTCATAAATAGCAGACATATCGTTTTGCTTTACTTTACGTATTACTACTTTAGACATTACTAGCGACCAAACAAAATATAAGATAAGTTTCCTATGTTCTAGAATGTACTCTGTTCCGCTTAAATTTTAGCACAGTTAATAACTTATACGTGTTTTTGAGTTGCGAATCCTCGAAAAGAACATAAAGAAAGGCGTGATAAAACTTGTACCCGAAACCTTGGATGATCTTTGGTCACTTTACAACGTTATTGAATCTGGAGATAAAGTGTACGCGCGTACGACTAGGGAAATCAAGATAAAACAAGAAGACGCCAGACCAACTAAGGGAAAAAGGCGAAGGTTAAACATAAGTCTCAATGTAGAGAGAGTGGCTTTTCATGAAAGTGTGAATCGACTTCGAATAATGGGGTTGATTTTAGAAGCCCCTGAAAAAATCCCTGGAATACTGGGAGCCCATCACACCATCAGTATATATCCAAGAAAG
>JAUVYS010000137.1 GCA_030602965.1 Candidatus Bathyarchaeota archaeon
TTTTTGGGTTAAGGACGCAGACTAAACTCCGTTTTGTATTATATATTAATAAAATTAATAGAAGGTCAAAGTGGGCTTTTTCATGGTTACAAGGGCTTCTATGGTTAATTGTCTTTGTCCACTATACCTTTACCCCTTTTGTTGATAACATAACTATCTAACCGTGTGCTACACGTGCAGTATCCTATATTTTTGTTATTTGTATAAAGGGACAAGTTTCAATTCGTAGAACAGGAACACCCATTTATGACAAGACCCGCATTTACCATACCAACGCCCCACAGAAGACAAGTCAAATAATGATAAGGGTCTACCACATTCATGACATTTAACCAACCCAGGCGTTGGTTTCCGCTTAATCCATTTATGGCCGATTGGTTCGTCCATTTTGTTAACTTCGTTTTTTACTTACGATCCATTATGATTGTACTAAATTATTATTGTTTCTTAGTATGCTACACGTGTAGTATAGTTTAGGACAGGGTTAGGTTGTTTGAGAACGACTTAACTTACGAACCATTCAATTACACCGGACGTTACTAGATTGTTTAGGACTAATCTGTTTTAGTTCTTGTCCGTCCCGAACAATGTTTCGGACAATAACGGATCAGTTTAGGAGAAGGTTACGGACAATAAGTACGTGTAATCACACAAATAAAGTAAACATAGCACGTAAGTTTGAGTTGGTCTAAATGATCCTAGTAATCTTAGACCTCTCTGAAGTCGCCATTCCAACCCTGTATTACCTTATTAATATATAACTAGTTAAAGCCCAAAATGAGCTTCTTTTCAGTAAAAAACAATGTTATTTAACAGTATATCGTACTGTTAAATACTTTATTTAAGAAGTAGTAGATTAGGTCATAATGTGGGATTCCAATGTTAGATCAAGGGATTGTTTTAGCTCTTTTACAAGCAAGTGTAACTGGTGCTGGTCTTGTATTGACAGTTTATACTTTGTTATTGCCAATAATAGGAGAAGTACTTGAAACAAGGGCAAGAACTCTATATGATAAATTAGTAGAATTCAAAGAAGAATCTAAAGAAATTAATGCTAAAGTTTCATATGAAAAAATGGAGAATATTAAAGGAATAATTGATGAAATCCAAGCGAAAAAGGATATTCCAGGATATTTGAGTCTATTTGTTCTTGTAGCGTTTTTGGGATACACAGTTTCTGTTATAATATCGCTTTGGTGGCTTCTTGATTTTTATAAATCAATTATGAATTCTTGGCTTCCTTTGGTCTTTGGTGGAGCTACAGTGATTTTTATCTTTTCAGGTTATCTAACAATAAGAGACGTAAGTGCTGTAATTAAGGAAAAATTTGAAGAAATTAAATCAGTAAAAGATAAGTCTAAATACCGTTTATCGAAAACGGAATTCAACGCTATGCTTGCTATCATTAATGAATTTAAGAAGTTAAACTCAAAATAGCGATCATAACACAAATAAATTGAGATAAATCTCAATATATTTTGGTTATCTTAAAGATGCAATACTAGACGAACTCAAAGCTAAATAATTAATGAATTAAAATCAAGAATATTGCGTACGCGATTTTGAGGTTCAATCTTCCCTTGTTTCCGTGCGCGCGACTTTGCACTTTATGAAACCGCTACGCTTCCCATCTTCAAGGAGATGATACTACTAATGGAGACAGTTCTTAACGATATTCAAGGCAGACTTTTTAGGATCGGATACGAGGTCCCCAAATGGACAGAAGAAGACATCGAAAAATTCAAGGATCTTCTAACGGATGCAGGTCTCACTTAATGACCTAAACTTTGTATATCTAATTTCCAAAAAGTTTATACTCTAATTTTCTATATGTTCCTCTTGGAGGAGGTTAAGTATGAAAAAGGTTCTTGTTTCTTTAACTCTATTGTTGATTTTTACTTCAATACTAGGGTGTAAACAGCCAGTCGCCACACAGAATGCAAACAAAATGACTCAAGGCGCTACAATTCCTACCATAACTGATCCAATACAAACGTTCCTGATCTCTTTCATTGTTGGAATTGCAGGTTCATTTGTCTATTTGTTTATTCTCTTGATGACGGATAGAACGCTGTCGGTTCTTCGGATTGAGAATGCACCCTTTAGGTTGATGATGTTGTTGTTTTTGATCAGCGGTGGGATCGTAGCAGGTATAACTCAAACCACGACAGGCGGTATCGCTGTAAGTAATCTGCATAGTGTCTTTACGGTTGGCTTCGGTTGGCAAGGAGTAATCTCTGGAGCTGGAGGGAGTGCTAAGGTGAGAAAGGAAATGGAAAAAAATATTGAAGCGGAGAAAGATAAATCTGACTTCAAGGATTTACTCGCTGAAGCAACGTGAGGTAAGAATATGTCTATAAAACAATTTAGAGGTAAGAAAATAAAAGAAGTGATGGGTCCCTCATCCGAATTCGATTCTTACAAAGTGAATGAGAAAAAAAACCTCAAAGATGCCGCTAGTCAGTTAAATCAAAACCGTTATCATATGTTGGCAGTGGTTAAGAAGAACGATATCCCTGTTGGTTTGGTGACCCAGACAGACATAGTGAAAGAAATTGAGCAAGGGAAAAGTTTGAATCCAACTCAACAAGTCAAAACAGTTATGAACAGAAGCTTTGTAAGCATTTCCGAAGAGCAAAATGTCGACGATGCACTCTCTCTCATGAACTCGCTCAATGTGAATAAACTAGTCGTTCTAGAATCCAAAGGCGCTTTCAAAGGAGTAATACACAAGCTAGATATCATAAGTAAAGCACAGGAACTATTATGATCAACAATCAATGATCAATCGCACGCGCGATACTTTCTTTTTCAATTTGAAAGTGTTAATTCTCGAAAAATACTGTGCGTGCTTGACTATTATGTTCTACTCCTGTTCCAAGCGTGAATCACGGTAGAAACATTAAAATTAATTGATAATATAACGTTGAGAGAGAGGAAGATTATGAGGAGGATTATTCCAGGATTAGTATTGACTCTGCTGTTCTTTTCTATGTTAAATTGGACATTCGAACTCACTTCAGGCACGCATGCTGAAGCAATGCAATTTAGTGGTGTTGATGAAATGCCTCCATCAACTACAGCAAGTCTAAATGGAGAGCTGGACAATAATAACTGGTACATATCAGATGTAACCGTAAGTTTCGAAGCGACAGACGCCTTTTCAGTTAAAGGTAGTACAATTGCTTTTGATCGCGCCCAGGATCAAAGTCCTTTATTGTTACCTGAATTGATAGGAAACTTGACAGCTCTTGGATGTTCGATTGAACTTCATACCAAAATAACCGAGACGATGTTGGCTGGTGTTGACGTTTTAGTTTTAAGTGGAGCCTACGGTACAAACTATACTGAGAGTGAAGTAACTGCTATTGCGAGCTGGTTTAATACAGGTAAAAAAGGATTATGGGTTGGTGGAAATAGTGATTTTTATCTTAGAGAAAATAAAGGACCTGAAATGATCAGAAACACAAACACTGTTTTAGAAGCTGTGGGGTCCAGTATCAGACTTGAATCTGTCCAAGTAAACGATCCTGAGTCAAATGCTGGTGCGCCTTATAGGGTTGTTGCAAATGTGACTAACACAGAAGATGTTGAAGTTTCTTACATTGTTAACGGTGTTACTGGAGCAATTTTTCACGGTTCAAGCATACTGTGTGGATATGAAGACGGGAACTATTTAGCCCTTGAAACAAGTGTTGAACATGTCTTTTGGATTATGAAAACAAGTTCTGCAGGTGTTCTTGAAGATCTGGATTTGGTCATGCCTTTTGTGCATGAAGATGGGCAGGTAGGTAGTTTTGTAGTTATGGCGGGTGAAATAAATGCTGGATTAAGTGGTAATAATAAAATCATTGTGGCTGGGGAATTACCATGTGGGGGTTATAGACCAATTTGTTCAAATGAATATTACGGATTTCCTTTTGAAGGCATGAGGTTGATAGTGCGTTCAATTGAATGGCTCACGACCGAATATATAGTAGCGGAGG
>JAUVYS010000178.1 GCA_030602965.1 Candidatus Bathyarchaeota archaeon
ATAGTACCATGTACCTTCATTCCCATCTGAACTGCAGCCAGTCTGGCAGCAGAATCATCCGTAAGGAAGATTGCACCAGGTTCATGTCTCATTAACGCTAATGCAGCCTGTTCTCCTTTATCAAGTGAAAATGCACGGACAATTGATAGATACTCAATATCATCAGAGGAAGGTACTTCCAGCTTAGTTAATTTTGAGTAGTTCAGCGCCGAGGGACGATTTAGAAATATTTCTTCCCAAACAACTTCAGGAACAATAATCCTATCAAAATTCGACAGGAGGTCCAGGCTGCCTAATTCATCAAGATGAATTAGAGGACCTGCATCACAAATTACCTTAGTTTCTGGATTATTCTTCTCCATGCAAGCCCCATTCAACGTCTTCTTGAATAAAATGCTCCATCAATTCGGGTCGATGAGCATCCAGAAAACGCCGTAGGGCATCACTTATCAGTGTGTCTATATCTGAAAACCATCCCTCTTTAATAAAAACTTCCATCTGCTTCAACAAAGACGGTGGTAAGTGTGTTTGTATAGCCTAAAATCCCGCCTTATATAGCTAGGTCATTTTCACCCTTTGAGAATATGGCCTAAATCTACCTGTTAGCACCGAAAATACCCAATTTTTTCATGTTTTTACCAAAAAAGAGTAAGTTTTAAGAGATTTTTAAGAGTTTGCTGTTGACTTTTTTTATTAAACTAGCTATATATATAGCTATGCCTTCAATCGTTCGCATAATAAGGAACAATCAAGTCTACGTGTACGAGTCAAGCAGCTATTGGGATAAGGAGAAAAAAGCCCCTAGAAGCAGAATGACCTATTTGGGAATAGAAGACCCTTCAACCAAGGATATTACTCCCCCCGGAAAGAAGTGGATTCCAAAATCATCTAGAGACTACGGAAATGCTTTCCTGCTCAGCAAAATCAGTAACAAAATCGGTTTAACCGAGATTCTACGAGAAGCCTTTCCTGATGATTGGCAGAAGCTTCTTGCCTGTGTCTTTTTTGAAGTCTCGGAAGGAAAGCCTCTGTATCTTTGCAGCACCTGGCTGGAAAGTACCTATAACGATTTGATCGAGAGACTTCCCTCTCAGAGAATCAGTGAACTTCTGAAGTCTGTCGGAGAAAACGCTCGGGCAAGACTTGAGTTTTCAAGACTTTGGAAGCAAAAGCGGCGTGACGACAAGTTCATCGTGTTCGACATCACTTCTATTTCCTCATACTCGAAATTGATTGAGTCGGTCGAATGGGGATATAACCGAGACAAAGAGAAACTACCCCAGATAAACTTCGGGCTGGTCTTCGGCCAACCTTCCTTGCTCCCGATATTCTACAACATCTATCAAGGGAGCATCCGAGACGTTTCTACCTTGCAGAACATTCTTGAATTCCTCGGAGATTTCAGCTTGAGAAACGTAACGTTTATTATGGACAAAGGCTTCTACAGTACAGAAAACATCACAGAAATGAAGAGAAAGAGGTTAAAATTCATCATTCCTCTTCCTTTTACGGTGAATGAAGCGAAAAATCTCATAGGAAAGCACGAAGATGACATGATTGATGTTTTAAACGCCTTTCGTATAAACAAAGATATTCTGTACTGTGTGAGAGATAAAATCGTTATTGAACAATACAGCCTAAACGCATACATATACTTCGACAAGCGAAAAAAACTTGAAGGTGAAGAGCGTCTACTTAAGAAAATCATGGAAGCAGAAGAGAAAGTCGAAAAGAGGCATTTTGGACAAATAGAAAAAGTAAAGAAGTACGTTTCTCAAAATGCATCCGAACTAAAGGGGTTTTTTGAAATCAGAAAAGTCAAAGGTGCATTTGTGCTGAGAAGGGATAAGGCGAAAATCGATGAAGCCATCAGGCAGATGGGGTATGTAATAATCTTGAGCACCCGTAGTATGAAAAACCAAGAACTAATCCTGTTGTATCGAAACAAAGATTGTGTGGAAAAGTGTTTTGACAATATGAAAAATGAACTGAGTACGAATCGACTAAGAGTTCATTCAGAAGAAGGCATGGAAGGAAGATTATTTGTGACTTTTATCACCCTCATTCTGCGTTCATGGATCCATAAGACCATGAGAGAGAAAAATCTGAGCAAAAGGTACACAATTGAAGAGGTGATGTATGAGATAAAGAAGCTGAAGATCGTTGAACTTGCAAATAAGAAAAAAGTCCTCACAGAATCTTCCAAGACTCAAAAGGAGCTGTTCAAGAAAATCGTCAACGAGATCCCCAAGCTACAGTAGAAAACCTAGCTGTAAAATGGCGGGATTTTAGGTTAGAATGCTGTATTATTACTCTTAATTTTTCTGAATCAATTTCTGCTAACAATTCATTATGAGTATATTGACGCATTTCTTCTTTAAGGTTTTTCAACTTCTGTATCATATAAACTCCTAAATAAACATAACGCTTCGCATAAACGGCTGGTGCTGGAGCGCAGCGGAATTGCCAGTCCGAGTTAATGCGGTTGTTAGATGCTCCTCTCTTCTATGCTCAACCAGGCGACAAGAGAATTATAGTTTTTGAGATCCATGCGGTGATCGACCGTCCTGGCAAACTCCAACGCTCCCTTCGTAAAGTCGGAGGTTGTCACTATGACCCCACTTGTTGCACGTTCGACCTCAACCACTC
>JAUVYS010000075.1 GCA_030602965.1 Candidatus Bathyarchaeota archaeon
AATGCGAATCCTGTTATCAGAGTTGTGATAAATAGGACACTGTAAAAGTCCATTATGGAGATGAAGAATTCTGCGCCTACAGCTGTGAAAAAGGGAAAAATCGCCCATAGAAGATAAGGTGTAAGAACTTTGTAAGAGAAAACAGCCCCTATAACGAACAATATTGAAATAGCTGCGATAAATGGATAGATGTCTCTTTTTTCGTGTGGGTGGAGCGCGGGATCAATGAACTTGAAGATTTCATAGGCGAAGACTGGGATGGTTAATGCAAGTGCAAAAATAAAAGATGCAATAAAATATAGCTCAATTGGCGCAGTAAGTTCTAACCCTATTAATGTTACATTAGGAGGAAGAGCTTCTTCCCTTAACAACCTCAAGATGATAGCGACAAATGGGACATACGATTCCAGAGGGTTACTTAAGATAGATAAATCTGCTGGAAAAACTAACATAACAGCTGTTGATATAACAAGTGTATAGAGAACGATCTTAAGTCGGTTTGCGAGTTCTTGTGTGTGTTCCCAAAAGTTTATTCCTACGTCGTCACCAGTGTCTTCTGAAGTTTTGGACAAGTAAGGAATCCCGTAATGACGATCTATTGATTAATCCGCTTTTGCCTTCTCAACTATCTCTTTGGATATCTGCTCCTTTGTCTTACCCTCTGTGCTTATTCCAAGTTTCTTAGCGGTTTTGATGAGAGTATCATCACCTGCAGGTTTTTTCTCTTTTTTAGAAATTGTAGAGATCTTTGTAGCTTTTTCAAACTCCTGTTTAGCTTCACCTATTGATCTAGCCAATTCTGGTAGCTTCTTTGGGCCCCAGAGGATTAACGCTACGATAATAAGTGCTATAATTATCCATTCCAATCCCTGTATCATATTTTTTCACCAAAGAAAATATAATCTTATCATGCTTATTTAAGCATTTTTTCCCTTAAATTCTTTCAAATTGTCGATTGGCAGTTATCTCTACAGGATAACTCTCCATTTGCATCTTCCGTTTGCTTTATCTAATGCTTTTTTTAACTCTTCATCTGGAAATGTTCCCATTCTTTATCCTCCTCGGCATTAATATTTCAATTAATGTTCATTTATAATTTTTGAATCTAAATGTGCTTAAGAGTTAACAGAACCATAAAAGAAAAAGTTTATTTTAAAAAAGAACTAGATATTTTTTGAGGAGAAGGAAATTGTGTGAGAAAGAAAGGAAAAAATTAGCTCATTATGAAAACGCTTTGGAGAAACTTCGAGAATTAAGAAATAAAAAACAGCAAGAAACTTTTGCGGGAAAAGAAAAACTACACCCTCTCGATATAAAATTTAATGCGGGTTATGTAAAGGCTTTATTTGACGCTCTCGAAATATTTGAAGAAATAAAGTAAGAGCTTAGCACTTCTATGTTTTTCTACTGGAGGTCTTCCAGATGGGTGGCAAAAAGAAAAAGTGTGGGGTTATACTCAAAAAGTATGGAACTTCTCACTACTTATGGTTGAGTGTTACAACAATATTTTTTATATTAGCATTATTTGCATTACCATATTCTCATGATTGGTTTGACCGTTTTACCCCCGAATCAGAAGCAACGTTTAGGTACTCTATGCATGATGAAACAGGTTCTATTGTAGGTGACGGTTACATTACTTTCTCATGTAAAGGCGGATTAAATGCAAACAATCCATTACAAATGGATGTCACTCTATACTTGAATAGAACCTTTTGGGAAAACTACTATCCTTTGAAGATTATTTTTAGACCGCATGGTACATACGATTTCCCAATAATGAAAGATGAGCGAGGGTTTCCCCTTTTTGCAGATATTTACTTGACAAATCAGGGTGACGATAAATGGACAGGAGGAAGGAAAGTCGTTTACTATCAAGGCGACTTCTGGGGGGCAAATGTCGTTTTTGATGACAGAATTGAAATCATAGCACCGAATTTTATCCGTATTAGTTCAGAAGATGTAACGATATTAGTAAGAACGAACGCAATCTTACTAAGCCTTACCCTTGTTACTGTCGCTTTTGCCTGTTTGAATGTCGCTATTACTTGCTTTAATATTCATAGAAAAAAGTAAAAGTATTGCATATGTAAATAATGTAAAGAAGAACATTACTATCAATACTTTCACAATATAGTCATAAGCACTATAACTCAACCCATAACTTCGATAATTACCATGGATCTCCAGAACGATTGCTACAATCACAGCTATTACAAGAATACAAATACCTCTGAGGCACTCAGAATAATCAGATATTATTTCCTTGATTTTGTTAAGTCTAATATGCACCAGATGATTTTTTACACGTTTAAAAACAGACGAAGACTTGACAGAACCTAGCTGTAAAGCCAGTAGGAGGCAAAGGAGGAGCTAATGCCTTACATAAATGAGAAAGCTCCAGAAACAATGGAAAAATAAGTCTAAATATGAAGGATTAACAAAACATAGTGTGAATTTATGTCCTTAGTGAGGCAAGTATCCCTTTGAAAGACAAAAGCCATGATATAATCCTTCAGGGATATGATCTCTAAATTTCGGACACTGAATTTAAATTATGTTTTTGATGCTCTTTAGAATTGATTGGTAATGTTGATTATGCTGTTTTAAATTAGGACAAATTAAAACTATTGAAAGGCGATCTTTAATGGAAAGGATCAACACAATAATTTTAGGGGCAGCTGGTCGTGACTTTCACAATTTTCTTGTTTACTTTAAAAATAACCCAAGATATAATATTGTGGCTTTTACCGCAGAGCAGATACCAGGCATTGCTAACCGGAATTTTCCAAGAGAGCTTTCAGGACCAAGTTATCCGAAGGGTATTCGGATCTATCCTGAAAGTAAACTTCCTCGACTGATAAAAAAGCGTGATATTGAGCAAGTCGTTTTCTCATATAGTGATTTATCTAACAGCGAGATTTTACGGAAAGCATCATTAGTGCTGGCTAATGGAGCTAATTTCATGTTACTGAACCCCGAAGTTACCATGTTAAAATCTGAGAAGCCGGTTATAAGCATAGGCGCAGTTAGAACTGGAGCAGGCAAAAGCACCGTTGCAAGAAAAGTAAGCAATTTCTTGAGAGAGAAAGGTTGCAACATCGTTATCGTCAGGCATCCAATGCCTTATGGTGAATTGAAGAGACAGGTTGTTCAACGGTTTGAAACATATTCCGATTTAGACCGATATGATTGTACTATCGAAGAGCGGGAGGAGTATGAGCCTCATCTGGATAATGGTTTTGTCGTCTTTGCAGGTGTGGATTATGAGAAAATTCTTGTAGAAGCAGAAAAAGAAGGAGACATTATCCTTTGGGATGGTGGAAATAACGATTTACCGTTCGTTAAGCCTGATTTCCATATTGTTGTTGCTGACCCTCTCAGACCTGGTCACGAAATGAATTATTACCATGGTGGATTGAACGCAAGAATCGCTGATGTTATAATAATAAACAAGGTTCAAAGTGCTGATCCAAAAGCGGTTGAGATTGTACAGACTAATCTAAAAAAATTGAATCCACATGCCACAATCATCAAAGCTGCTTCAAAAATAATTGTTGCTGATCCTTCATTAATTGAAGGGAAACGTGTATTGGTCATTGAAGATGGACCTACTGTGACACATGGTCAAATGGCTTTTGGTGCAGGGACAGTAGCTGCAAAAAAATTTGGTGCTAAAGAAATTGTTGATCCTAAACCTTTTGTAGTAGGCTTTTTACGAGATGTTTATGAGAGATTTCCACATTTGGGCAAAATATTACCTTCTATGGGCTATGGAAAAGAACAGATAAAAGAACTTGAGGAAACCATTAACAGAATTGACTGTGATACTGTTCTATTTGGAAATTCAATAGATCTAACTAGATTAATGAAAATAGAAAAACCAACTTTGAAGATTAAGTTTGAGTTTAAAGAGATCTCTGGTAATCTTCTCGAAAGAGAATTAGAGTCTTTCGTTAACAAATATGCAATACTGCTCAAGTCATAACTAATTCTATTTATTATCTAAGAAAAACCATATGAAAAATGAAAGGGAGGTAGTATAAATTAGCCCTTGAGGGTTGGTTTCCCCCCGACTACCTATAGTTTTTTTATTTAATCTAATATTCTAAAGTATTTGGGGCGGTGATGTTGATTTGAAAAAATATGTTTGTGCGGAAACTAAGCATCATGGAAAAGTTAAAGAAATTACTGAATCTTTCTTAGAGGATGGTTGGAGTCTTCATACTTATCAAGCGACTGGTCAGATCAACCTTGTCAGTCATTACTTACTGTTTGAAAGAGAAAGTTAACTTTAGCGTGTATATCACACATATGTGTTAAAAGTGAGTGGACAATATTAACCATAAAATAGTAGTTAACTATTAGATAAAATGGTTAATTAGTAGTTAAGATTTTGTAGATAATTAGATAAATTATTTAACTAGTTTTTTTATCCACAGTTTTTTTCTAATACGTATGGTTAACTAATCTGTCAGGAGACGCAAGTGCGTCTCCACAAGCTTGCTTTACAGAGGAAAAAACATCTGTTTTAACAGATGATTAATCTTTTCATTATAAGTTCAATCATTCATTCTCTTGAAGCCAAATTAGTCTCCTTAAACCCTTGGGGGTTAATTCGTAACTCCTTGTGACTCCCTCTGTTCTCCTTCTCCTAAGTAAGCCTTGGCGATAATATCTATAGAGAGCCATCTTTATGGCTGGCTTCTCAAGAAACGGATCATAATCCATCAAATATTCATAGACATCACTCGATGTTATTTCGTAAAAACCATCCTCTTCAAGAGAACGAATAGCATCTAACACGACCCGCTTTCTCTCATTATACTTCATTAATTTTATCCTTCATGATAAATACTACAAAGCACAATGTTAAGGATAACGTAGTGTAACACCTTGTCTTAAAATGCGCATATTTAAGCGAAAAATAAGCGAAAAATAAGCGAAAAAATAAGCGAATTAACAGGTGCAGATTAAGCGATCATATAAGCTTCCATCAATCCAACACCAACAAGAAGCAAACCAAATAAGAACATTAACAATTGCGTTGAAGAACGCAATAGAGCTGCTCGAGAATAACAATAATAAATTCATACGTTTAAGTTGGTAGTCACGCGCGCGAGATTTTGAAAGCTTATTTTAAATCTTCAAATGTTTCTTTTCAATCGATCGAATCTGTCAATAGATTCAATTAATCAATGAATATTTATGGTCTATCTGGTAAGAACTCTCTGAATATATCCTCTAACTCATCAAGATAACGAAATCCTCTAATGGGAAATCCTATAGTACGAATCATTGCAGGAACAGGAATGGATTCTTTATCTTTTTCCTCAATAGCGGAGAAAACCAGGAGAGATGGAATTTTCTTCATTCTTGCATGTTCTATTTCAGCATATTGTCCTGCTTCTGTTGAAACATCAAAGATAGCATGACCACAATTAGAGAGAATTTCCATACAGGCATCGTGTGTATGTTCATCTTTAATTGTGAAATCTAGACTCATATATGGAATATATTTGGGTCTTACTTTCAGAAATCGTTTCCGAAGTTCTCTTAGATATGCTGCGATCTTGAAAGGACCGCCAATGAAAACAGAATACTTCTTGTCAGGTAGATGTCCTTTATCTTTCACCATATCTGGAGTTGGCTTAGTGATAATTGGCAATTTTTTTGCTTGTTGTGTTATTTCATCAAAAAAACGTTTAACAATTTTTGTAGAATCAGCTCTTTTCCATTTCTCAAAATCTTTTTTAAAATTCTTAATTTGAGACTTAATTCCCTTAAATACCTCCTTCTTCAAACTGAAGAATTTTAGAAGAGTATTATAAGCAGGTGCTGTATCCGCTCCATCTTCTTTAGAATAAGGGGTATTGAACAAGTCTTCAATGTAAGCTTGAAAAATATATTTCAGAGCTTCTGTTCTCTCTTTTTGAAATAATTTTGAAATACCCAGGTTATAATAAGTAGCACCTTTATGTATCGATTCTTTCCGTTGATTTTCCTTATTATTAATAAGCTCTAATTCTTTAAGGTATAACTTTTCGGCACGATTGTAATTTCCGTTTCTAAGACATATATACGCTTCATATCTCAAACCATTAACTGTTGGAGCAATATCTTCTGGAAGATTTCTATCTGGAAATGTTTCAGACATAAAAAACCCAAATTATAATTTTTTACATCTATAGATTATTTCAAAAATGTATTCATAAGTGTGTTTACACTTTTTATCATTTAATAAACAATCGCGTGGGCGAGAATAAAGAAAAAAGAGGGGTTTATGCGGGGGATAGCAGTTTCAGT
>JAUVYS010000180.1 GCA_030602965.1 Candidatus Bathyarchaeota archaeon
CCAATGTCTATTCCCAACTCTAAAGAAGAAGTGCAAACTAACCCTTTCAACTCACCATCTTTCAGCCCTCTCTCTGCTGATAATCTCGCAGGCTTCGCTAATGAGCCATGGTGAATGCTGATGGGGAAGTTTACGTCCCAAACTTTGAACCTACTTGCCAATACCTCTGCAATAGCACGAGTGTTCGTGAAGAGGAGAACTGATCTGTGACCTTGTATAAGGTTTCGAATGACTCTTAGTCTAGCAGCAACTTCTGGGTGAGTGTAAAGTTTTGCAGCTAACTCGAAGTCTTCAGTTCTTGGAATCGGATAAATGATTTCAAGCTTCATATCACGAGCAACAGGAACTTTGACAATCTCAACGTCTTTATCAGATCCGACGAGGAATTTTCCAACTTTATTTGGGCTTCCAATTGTTGCAGACAAGCCGACAAGCTGAAAATCTTTTCTAGTTATTAATCGGAGGCGTTGAAGAGCCAAGGAAAGCTGACTTCCACGCTTATTTTCAGCGAACTCGTTTATCTCATCTACGATGACCCACTGCACTGATTTCAGATGCCCTCGCATAATTCTTCCAGGTAAAATAGCCTGCAAAGTTTCTGGTGTTGTAATCAAAAGGTCAGGAGGGCTTCTTGCTTGCCAAATCCTCTCTTTAATGTCAGTGTCACCATGTCGCACTACGATTTTCACATCTAATTTTCTGCACCACCACTCAAGCCGCTCCAAAATGTCACGGTTTAAAGCCCTCAAAGGCGTAATATAGAGAATTTTTATTCCAGGAAGGTTTCTAGGCAGCTGGATGAGCTTATTCAAGATCGGTAGGAACGCGGCTTCTGTCTTTCCTGTGCCGGTTGGTGCAATTAATAGAACATTTTTACCTTCAGAGATCAGAGGAATGGCTTCGCTTTGAGGATCTGTGGGAGATAAAAAGCCTTTTTCCTCAACAATCTTCTGAATTGGCTTAACTAATGATGAAAAAACGTGCTTAGACGCTTTCAAATGAGTATTCACTACTCGATTAGCAAAAGACTAGATATCAATCAATGATAAAAAAGTAGTGATACAAGTGTATAATTTTACATCATGCAGATTATGATCGCATTTTTTTTATAATGTTATACAGTTCATCTTATGAAATAATAGCATAATAATAGTACCATAAACGAATAAACAATTTTCCTACCAAAAACAATAAACCTAAAGTCAAAGAATACAAATTGGATTTAACCTAATATGTGATAACTGAAATTGCGAGGAACTAAGATGGAAATTGAGATTTCAGAGCCATTGTCTAATTCTGAAATAGAACATGAAACATTTCATGGCATCATTTTGAATGGAAAAAATGTTGGACAGGTAAGTGTTCAATACGTTACAAAAGACGACGTTAAAACCTTTAAAAGATTGAAGAGGAAACTGAAAGTTGGCCAGCCCTTTTGTGTAAGAATCTGCATTGATGCAACAAAAGGAGGAATGCAGATTAGCGACATCGGGAAAGACACAATGTTACAGGTTGTCGAAGCAGTTAAAAAAAAGTTTCAGGGGTTAGAGGAAAAAGACATCGGCATAATTGAACTTTATGATGGAAGTAAGAATATTATTGGTGGAGTATCAAACCTTTAATTTTGAATGTGACTTGTCAAGATCCAAATGTTAAATGGTGGAGAAACGCTGTCAGAAATTGGAGATTTTGTTAGAAAAAATCGTCGAGCAATTGAGTTAGTAGTTTTAATTGTGTCAATTTACTTGACACCTCAAGTTGTTTGGATTGGTTTAAAAATTACTCTGAACACAGATTATCCCTTTGCAACCGTAGAAGGTGAAAGCATGTTACCTAATTATTATGAAGGCGACTTGATACTGACACAGGGTGTTAATGATAAAAACGAGTTATCTGTAGGAGAAGTTATAATATTCAGGAGACCTGGTAACTGGGATTTTGTCATAATTCACAGAATCATAAATAAAGACTATTATGATGAAGAAGAGCAGTGGTATTTTCAAACAAAAGGTGACAACAACAATATGCCAGACCGCTTTTCAACACCTTACATGGGTTGGGTTCCAACAAGCCATGTTATTGGTAGAGTCATCTACAAGATTCCTTTCATCGGTTTAATATTTATGACAATGCAAACCAAGATAGGTCCTTTCACACTTTCAATTATTCTTCAAGTTGTAATTATTGCCTTAATCCTAGTTGTCTATTTGAAAGAAGAAAAGGAAACGGAAAAACCACGGGATAATCCTTTATAAACAATTGTATTCATTTGATTTCGTTGAGGCTTCTTTGTGCCAAAAGTTAAAGCTACCGCAAAAATAGAGAACGTAGTTGCTTCAGCTGTTTTAAATCAGACACTTGACCTCTTCTCTATTGTCAAAGCATTTCCTCACGTCGAGTATAGACCTGAACAATTCCCAGGTCTTGTATTTAGAATAAAGAAGCCTAAGACAGCCACCTTGATCTTCAGTTCAGGTAAGATGGTTTGCACAGGAGCAAAATC
>JAUVYS010000025.1 GCA_030602965.1 Candidatus Bathyarchaeota archaeon
CTTTTGCTTTCAGACCTCCATCTACATTAATTGGAATCTTTCCACCGATCTCCGTTTGGCCTTCACGTACGAATTTACCTCCTTCGCCCTTCTTGCAGAAGCCTAGATCTTCATAAGCCATAATTTCAGCGATCGTAAAACAATCGTGTACATTAGCCACCTCAACTTGATCTGGTTTTATTCCTGCAGCTTCATAGGCTCTACGTGAGGCGGTGATGGTGGATTGAAGCTCAACATAGCTTTTTCTTTTACTGAGGTTGGCGGTGTCACATGAGCTTCCTATTCCTGTTATCCAGATTGGTGTGTCTACACCGATCTCCTTTACTTTCTTTTCTGATGCTAAAACGACTGCAGCTGATCCATCTGTTATTGGGCAGCAGTCATAGAGTTTAAGTGGCCACGCAACAACAAGCGAAGACAATACATCATCTACTGTTATCTCTCGTTGGAACTGGGCTTTAGGGTTCATCGCTCCATACTTGTGGTTTTTCACCGCAACCATTGCCATGTCTTCTTCGGTTGTTCCATATTTAGCCATGTGAGCTGTTGCGTGAATCGCGTAATATGCAGGAAAGGTCATCCCGACATTGTGAAACTCCCAGAGATAGTATCCAGCTCTTCCTATTAACTCCATCATTGTTGATGTGTCTATCTCTCTCATCTTCTCGAGGCCAATAACTAATGCTAAATCTACATTTCCAGAAGCGATGGCTGAATATGCAGTAAAGACGGAGGCACTGCCTGTTGCACAAGCAGCCTCGCATCGAAGTAAACCAGCTCCTGTCAAACCGCAGTACTCAGTTATTACGACTGCTGGTAGCGGTTCTTCATACCATCCGCCAGCTCCTGCTGATCCAAGAACAACGAATTCAATGGCTTTTGGAGTTATTCCAGCGTCTTCAAGAGCAGGTTTAGTGGATTCAAAAGCCAGTTCACCAATATTTACATCTTGTCGTGTTCCAAACTTAGAATTTCCAACACCAATTATCGCCACTTTCCCCATCTCAAAAACCTATACTTAAGAAAACTCTTTAAAAATTTAATTCTTGTGTATTTTTGTAACTGTGCACGAAAGCTTTAAAATATCATGATAGTTTATTTTTGAGTGCTGCCGCGGTAGCTCAGCCTGATCACTTCAGGTGAGGTTAAGGAGAGCGTCCGACACAGGAATAACACTCTTGTGGGCGAAGCTGAAGACCGGATTGTCGCCGGTTCAAATCCGTGTAAGGATCAACTTTATGCGGTGAATATCCGGCTCGCGGCACCAACTTTCTTCGAAAGCTTTATACTATTTCTTGTAATCAGAGTATTGTGCGGCTGCAGGCGGCCGTCGACCAAATATTGGACGGTATCCAGCCTGGTTTAGGACATCAGCTTGCCATGCTGATAGTGCACTTTCAGTGCACCAGTAAGACCCGGGTTCAAATCCCGGCGGCCGCACCACTAACATCAAAAAAGGGTTTCTAAGCTTTTGATTCTGAATTCTTTGGTTTTGATGCAGTTACTTTATCAACGCTATGAATGGAAGCCCCTAATTCAGTAATTTTCTTATCAATTTCATCGTATCGAATTTCATTACCTTCTATTGTGATTCGAATCGTCTGTGTGTTTTCATCTATCTCCTGAGTAGAAATGTCCACTGTTGTTATGTGAGGTATTTCCCCAAGCCGCTTAGCGAATTCGTGTATTGGTGGCTCGTGAGGTTTTAAAACGTCCAGAACGACACGTTTGATTATAAACGACATTATTAAAGCTCTCTCGGAAGCAATCGCTAATATTATGTTTTTACTATATAAACTATTAATTAAACAAACAAATAGATCTATTTCATATTTCCTTAAGGTTGAATTAAAAACAAAATTATTGCAGTTAAAAGCCCGGTTCCAGTCATTATCAATCCATACTTTATCATGTTTTCGCGGGAGATTTTACCCAAGAAGGCTCCGAGTCCAAATAGAATTAAAGTGTTGATTGTAATCGCGAGAATAAAGATCCAATCAGTTGAAAGAGGTAAATAAAAAGATAGATAAAAAGGTATTAGTGGTCCTAAAGCTGCGAGCATTGGTGAAAGACCATCAACAAACGCAGCGAAGAGAGAGGCTGTCAGGGAGCTTTCCATCAACGCTGAGTTTCTAAGATTTGTGAGCATCGCTTCCTCAATTTCTTTTAAACGTCTCACTCTCTCTGCTCTTTCGGTCATGTAGGTTCCAAAAAAACCAGAAATGCCCATGGCTAAACATGCACCAATGCCAGCGCTTATGATAATGGTTGGATCTTTTAAGCCTGAGAAGTACGATCCCATTATTATTCCGAATATGGTTAGGGCGCCATCGAAGGCGTTCATGACAAAGTATCTTCGTGCGATGCTGATGACGCCTGAGGTTTGGAGATCTTGTTTAACCTTTGCATATAGATCGTTGAGTTTATCTTCTACTACTTCAAGAAATGTGCTCAATCAATTTATCCCGTACACTGTTTGGTTTAAAATTTATTTCTTATTAAAGAACATCAGAGTCTTGTTCAGAGAAAGTCTTCAGTGCTAGTCCCTTTTAGTTATTTCTTTGTATCTGAGGGCTTTATTAACCTTTTACTATTTTATGTTCGCAATAGTCAATGTTGCAGGATTGGCATATTCTCTCATGATTCCATCTGGAAAAAACAATTCGAGTATAAATCCAAAGGAAACTTAGACTAATCAAAAAAAGATCAACAAAAGTGTTTTGAAGCATGCTGTCAACGCTTATCATTGCAAGGAAAACTCCAAAAACGAAAAAAGCGTTCACAAGAACTCTAATAGAACTGTGCTGAGAAACGAACAAGTAAAATTGAAGTAATCCAAACACGATGCCAATGCAACCTATTGAAAAAACTGTAAGACTTCCTCCGCAAGGTAAGTTAACGAAAAAGCATACAAAAGTTCCAGCTATTGTTATTGTTGCTCCAAGAAAAAGCCCAGTACACCCAGCACAATAATATTTTCCGCTTAATTCAAAGACGTGACTTGAATAGTTTTCGCAATCTGGATGATGACCTCGAATAGATCTTGTTTTTCTAGAGGCTTTGATTGATGATTCAGAAGGAAGTTTTTTGCCTCTTTTTTTAAAGACTCTTGAACATTGTCTTGGATAAATAGTTGCCAACATACCTAGTAAACATTCTATGACAAGAAAAGTTCCTATTAATGGCTTCCTAAACGCAAAGTTGTCGATAGCACTGGGTGGATAAAACACCATAATTATAAGCAACCCCAATCCGAAGGTTGAAATCATTAAAAATGGTACAGGGCTTAGATCTCTAAATTGTTTTGAATCCATTCGAAACATCTATGAAATCCACGTTTCTCTTACAGGATACAGCAGAACAAAAGTGTTCAAAATATAAAAAATATTTGTTACTGTACTTTCTTCTCAGTTTCTGGATAATAGTTGCTTTCGAAACCGTTTTTGAGGTAGAAAGTTTTCCAATGAATTGAAAGATTAGTGATGAAAGGCTAAAAAACATGCCTAAAATTCGAGGAAATATCGAGTTATGCTGAAATATTGATATGTAGCTAGTCGGGCTATTTCCTCAACGGTTTCGTTAGCTTCAACGCACATAGTTCAATATAACAATAGTTATTTATAAGCCTAGTTTTTTAATGATTAAACGGGAAATGGGCTTCCATGTTAATGCCTTGTGAGATCGTTGTCAAGAGTGTGCTACCTGGTATTAGGGCAATGGTAGCTAAGGAACTCATTTCCATTTACGATCTGAAACAAGTGGAAGTAGCTGATCTCATGGGTGTTACACAAGCAGCTGTAAGCCAGTATGTTAGAGGAGAAAGAGGAGCAGTTCTAGACCTTGAGGAACCTAAAATTAATGAACTAATCAGCAACATTGCAGTACAATTGAAAAATGACAAAACATCTGGACAAGAAATCATATCAAGCATATGTGGAGCATGTAGGATAATAAGAGATAAAAAACTAATGTGTGATCTCCACAAACAACTGGACCCATATATGGCAGAAGAAGATTGTAAAGTATGCTTAATCTCTCAAACAGATTTAGGTCATTGAAATAGTATTCCCGTTTCATGAACGCAAAAAAGACTTATATGATTTTGAGACGACTACACTTCAAGGATTAAAATAACGGAGGAAAAAGTTTGAGCTTCAACAAAGGTTTTTTGTTGACAGAATTGAACAAACCTACAGACTGGGATAACCTGCCTGACATGGCTAAGAAACATGTTCCAATCGTGGAAGTGCCTGAAAAAACCAAAGCCAAAGAACCATTTGCTGTGAAAATTAAAGTGGGTGGAATTGACGGTGTTGAGCACCCAAACACTTTAGGTCATTGGATAAATTGGGTTGAGCTCTACGCTGGTAAAAGGCTTATATCTAAAGTAGAATTCCTACCCGAAGTTACTGATGGTTACGTTGCAACACTGAATGTTACCTTGAATGACAACGCAACATTGATAACTCGAGCATTTTGTAACCTGCATGGTGTTTGGGAAGGAAAAGAGAAAAAAATTGTAGTTGAATAAAGCTTGAATGCTCCGATAATCTACTCAGGAATTTCTTCAGTACAAAAGAGTTAACAGTATCATTTACCGGTAAAGTTTTTTAGGTCATTTTTCATATAACATTTTTGGGTTTTCCTCTTTTCCTCGCGCTACGGATCTTGCGAGGGTCCTTGCGTCGAGGCGAGGGAAACCCTCTAGCGTTTACCGCCAATCTTTTTTTCTTCCGCTCTTCTTCCTAGTCTTCTTGAGGCGCTTCTGCTTCTTTGCTTTGCGCTGTTTACGTTGCTCCTTTTTCTGCTGACGCTGACTCATTTCTCGCTTAACATCTCCATGAACTTATCAAGCTCATTGTAATTTCTCATATAACAAGAACCCATGAACCCAGAACATATTTGTACAGTTATTTCTGGAAATTCGCGTTTAAACCAAGCAACATGTTTTTGCAATGCCATTTTTTCATTACTAATCACTTATTACTTACAACCAAGTCTTCGATATTCTTTTCTATTCCTTATCTTTTAATTTAAAATTGTATTCATACAAACAATTTTTTAATACCTTAGATGTATTCGTAAGAAGAAAAAAGGAGGTGAAAAATGTGACAAAGACTAGCGAAGTATATTTATGTGAGATTTGTGGGAACAAAGTGCAAGTGGTAGAAGCGGGTCCAGGGACTCTGGTTTGCTGTGGAGAGGACATGAAACTAGTATCATAACACCTGAGAATAATTTTTTATTTCAGTTCCTCGATTATCCCTTTTTACATTTGGTTCTATTTTTTGTGGAACAAGAGATTTTCCAGCTAGATGTGGCAACCCGTCAAGATAAACAGGCCGATTCTCTTTGTAAAAGATGTTTATCGGTATTCTTTTTCCCCACTCGAAGGCTTTTTTTATTGTTATACGAGAATTGGAAAAATCGGTGGCACAACTCAACGTATGCTCCAAATCTTTAGCAGTTTTTTTTCTATTTCTACTTTTGACCTTCTCAATCTCATTTACCAATTATGTTAGTAAAAATCGATTGGTGGAAACAATTTTTAATATCTATTATAACAAATATTATTAACTTATTTTTGTTGAATTGTGAAGCTGATGTCTCGGGAGAAATCATGTGGAGCAGTGGTCTTTTGGAAAAACCTTGATGTTCAGTATCTTCTATTACACTACGGGGCGGGGCATTGGGGGTTTCCAAGAGGCTTGGTTCAGAAGAACGAAAATGAAAAAGAGACAGCTCTCAGAGAGCTTGAGGAGGAAACAGGTCTCGTAGCTGTGAAGTTCATTGATGGCTTTAGAAAAAAGATCAACTATTTTTACAGAAGAGAAGGCGTAACATTCTATAGAGAAGTTGTTTATTATTTAATTGAAGCTCAGAGTGGGAAAGTCAAGCTGTCTTACGAGCATGTTGGATATCAGTGGTTGGGTTATCAAGATGCTTTAGAACGATTGTGTTTCAAAAATGCAAAGAACGTCTTGATAAAAGCACACAAATTTTTAAAAACGAAATGCCATGCTCTCGCTTCTTGAGTCTGAGAGAGATTAGAAATTGAAAGAGAAAAGACAGAAAAGGTTAGAGAAAATCAAGGCAACAAACATGGAAGAATATTTGAGACAATTGCCAGAGCCTCCTGAGGAGCACGCTCACGAGTTAAAAATGGAGAAATACCTTAAAGATCTGATTGAGAAACAAGATAAAAGCATCAAGGTTTTGAGCCTTATTGAAAAAGAGTATCCGGAAGTGAGAAAGACAGCGTTAAAACATCACAATCCTTTCGAGCTCTTGATAGCCACAATTCTTTCTGCTCAATGTACAGACAAAATGGTGAACAAGGTAACAAAGGTTCTATTTGAAAAGTATAAAACTCCAGAGGATTATGCTAAGGCAAACCTGAAGGAATTGCAGGCAATTATTAGACCCATAGGATTTTATCGTAATAAAGCTAAATTCGTGAAAGCAACTGCTGAGAAACTGATTAAGGACTTCAACTACAAAGTACCACGGACAATTAAAGAACTCACATCATTTCTAGGGGTTGCTCGTAAGACAGCCAATGTTGTATTATCAAACGCATTTGGCATTAATGAGGGCGTGGCAGTGGACACACATGTCATGAGGCTCTCAAAAAGATTGGGTTTCACAGAGGAGAAGAATAGAGACAAGATAGAAAAAGATCTGATGACGTTGTTTCCGAAGGAACGGTGGTTTGAAGTTACAAATCTTTTGATAGCGCATGGGCGAAGAGTATGCATCGCTAGACATCCAAAATGCAACGTCTGTGTTGTAAACAATCTTTGCCAATCAGCGTTTACATTTGATTAGCAAAAAAGGAGTCAGTTCAATCCATTTAGCTTAGAATCCAAACATTAAACCATAAGTCAGGTGTTCAAAATGGTTCTCTGCAAAGCTGATAAGGTTTTAAAAGAAATTGAAGTGTTAGCTGAAACTCATTATTATCCAATCGTTGGATCAAAGAAGGGTCAGGTTCTAGTTGATACAATTCGAAAAAATAAGCCTAAGTACGTTTTGGAAATCGGGACAAACATTGGTTATTCAGCTATTTTGATGGGAAGAGAGCTAGAAAGTAAGGATATCATAATTACAATTGAAGTCAGCCCAAGAAACGCTGAGAAAGCAAAAGAGAATATTGAGAGCGCGTCGTTAAAACCGGCAGTAGAGGTTTTGGTTGGAAATGCTTTACAGATTCTTCCAAAGCTTGAATGCAAATTTGACCTTGTGTTTATCGATGCTAGAAAGGAGCAGTACTTGGATTATTTGAAGTTAATTGAAGATAAAATTCATGAAAGCAGTGTTATTGTCGCAGATAATGCAGGTATGTTTGCGTATGAAATGCGAGACTACTTGGACTATGTCAGAAACTCTGGAGGATATAATAGTCAATTTGTTCCCATCAAAGGAGATGGCCTTGAAATTAGTATTAAAGTATAGGCTAATTTGGTTGATTAATATTGATGATGTACCTATTTTTGATTGGTGAAGTTTGAAATGGCTTCTGTTAAAGTATTGGAAAACATTTTTTGGGTTGGGGCCATCGACTGGAACATTAGAACTTTTCACGGTTTCACCTACTCGACACATCGAGGAACCACTTACAACGCCTATCTTATTGTGGACGAAAAGACAGCTCTAGTTGACAGTGTTTATGTGCCTTTCACAGAGGAAATGATGGAAAACATCAGGGAGATTATTGACCCTTCAAAGATAGATTACATCGTAGTTAATCATGTTGAACCAGATCATTCTGGAGCCATATCAGAAGTTTTGAAGCAATCTCCTAATGCGAAGTTGGTGGGCACAGCTCGATGTCAAGCTGGTTTGCAAAAGCACTATTTTGGTAATTGGGATTTCAAAGTTGTAAAGACTGATGATGAAATGAGTTTAGGTGAGAGGAGTTTAAAGTTCATTGAAGCACCCATGCTTCACTGGCCTGATAGTATGTTCACATATGTAGAAGAAGATGCTCTTCTATTGCCAAATGATGCTTTTGGCCAACACTGGGCAACTTCAAAACGTTTCGACGATGAGATTGACGAAAACATCTTGATGGATGAAGCAGCTAAGTATTATGCCAACATCTTATGGCCATTCAGTGGCTTGGTGATTAAGAAGATAGAGGAGATACAAAAAATGGGTGTTAAAATTAACATGATTGCTCCAAGCCACGGCGTCATTTGGCGCAGTAACCCAAGTAGGATAGTTGAAGCCTACCTTGGCTGGGCAAAGGGAGACGCCCGTGACAGAATTCTGGTTGTATACGATACTATGTGGGGTAGCACAGAGAAGATGGCAAAAGCCATTATTGAGGGAATTATGAGTGAGGGTGTTGAAACTATTTTATTACGACTTCCGTTCTCCGATCGGGGTGACATTTTCAAAGAGCTCATTTACTCAAAAGGTATTCTCCTAGGCTCATCGACAATAAACAATGGAATTCTGCCAACAGTGGCTCCTTTTCTAGAAGAATTGAAAGGTTTAAGACCAAAAAATAAAATTGCTGCTGCCTTCGGCTCGTTTGGTTGGGGAAGCGGAGCTGTAAAGGAAATTGAAGAGAAACTGGAAAAAGCAGACATTGAGATAGTAGCCCCAGCGTTGACAGTTAAATGGGTTCCAGATGAGAGCGAGATCCAAAAATGCTTTGAGTTTGGGAAAGAATTCGCTAAAAAAGTAAAGAAAAGCTAGTTAGATCTCGGATAATAGTTCACTTTCTTAGGTTTTCCTTCATTCGTGTCTTACTGTAAATTGCCTTATTTTATAATTGTGAAGAGGTTAGTCTATAGTATATCATGAAATGTCTAGGATGTGAAAGATTAATGATTACGGTTGCTGTTGGGTCTGAAAACCCTGCAAAGAATATGGCTGTCAAAGAGGTTTTTGAAGAGATGTTCTCTGAAAAACTTGAGATCATCAGCATACTGATTGACTCTGGAGTTTCGATACAGCCATTCGGTGAGAAGACAATTAAGGGCGCATATAATCGTGCAACGGGAGCCCTTACTGCTTCCAACGCAGACTTTGGTGTAGGTATAGAAGGGGGCGTTATGAAGCTTGGAGAAAAATGGTACAACCTTGGATTCGTAGTCATAATGGATCGAGATGGAAACATGGGAACTGGAACCTCTGGTTGGTTTGAGTGTCCAAAATACATCTTGGATGAGCTAAGGAAAGGCAACGAGCTTGGTGACGTGATGGATAAATTATCAGGCATAAAGGACTCAAAGAAAAAGGAGGGTGCAATAGGCATACTTACAAAAAACCATGTTACAAGAAAAGACTTGTATAAACACGGTGTGCAGATGGCACTCGTTCCCCTGATTAACAAGAAATTATGGTCTTCAGCATTATTTGACAAATAAAACCTGCCAAGGGGACAAAGATTGCACATGCAAAGATCTTTATTAATTTATAACTAGTTAAAGCCCAAAATGAGCTTCTTTTCAGTAAAAAAGCACATGATTTAACAGTATATCGTACTGTTAAGAATTGAAATTATAATACAATAAAAATTATTGTTAACAATTATATTGTATTTTATATCAATATTTTAAAGAGTTTTCAACTCGCTATGGGTTGGTCAATGCTTCAGCTGATAATAAGCTTCTTTTTTGATTTTTCTATTATCCCTGGTCAATTATATTTTCATCATTTGTTTGAGTTTATAACATTTTACTTCATAGGAAAATCAGCTAAAGAGATAGATGTCATTTTTGGCAATTCATACGTTACCTTATCAGGAATATTGGCTCAATTAATACCGTTGATTGCCTCTTTCTTCATAAGTAGCCAAATGGTAATTTTGTTGTCTTTATTTTTAGGTTTTTTTATAATTGGTAGAGTAGTGGGTAAAAAAAATGAACTGGAAGGTTAGAAGTCATCTGAACTGGCTTAAAAGGGAATTTCCAGAAATAGTAAATTTGCTGACTTGTGATTTAAGACTTCTTGGAATTGACAAAAAATCATTATTGTGTGAATCGGATAAACTCAAAAAACTACTGAAGGAATATTCAAAATGAAAAAAAGTGGTATAAATTCTACACATTTTAAAAATAGAATAAAAATAGAGGGGTTGGATACCATATCGTAGAGCATGGTATCCCCCCGAATACCAAAGAAGAATGAAGAAAAAAAGAGGGATCGCTGGGGATGTCTCTGTAGTGTGGTGTTTGAAAGTTTAGACATCTAATTTCTGGATTTTGGTAATCCGATCCATTTTGGGATGTTATTCATGTACTCTCTGTAGGCATCACCATACTGTTTAAGACATGTTCTCTCCTCACTGGTCACTAGGTCGTGTTCAAGAATTATTGTTACAACTGTCACTATTAGAAAAATCCAAGAAAGACAGGTCATACTTATACCCACATTTATAAAGAAATTACCAACGTACATGGGATGTCTGGAAATACGATAGACCCCTTTAGTGACTGGTTTATCCAAGGGAGTAGTATAAAAACTCAGCAGCCCCAAGAACGTAACAAGAATACCCAGCAAATAACTGAGCAAGCCTACATAGAACCAGAGAGTGCCCAGTTTCAGCGGCAAGAATATAGTGTAAGCGTATGAAACAATGCCAACTAAATGATGTATGGCGAATACTATTTTCTCCCTCTTTGAAAGATCTGAGTCTTCTCCAGACGTCTTTTTAACTAATATCATAGTAAGAAGAGCAGACAGAACTATTATGGGAAGAGCGAGAATCCAGGCGTTCCATACGCCTAACTCAAAAGCTGGAATAAGCTCTAAATCTGTCATCTCCTCATTCTATCAGATAAAGTATGGTGACAAATAAGTAATAAAATTTCGCATGTTCCATAAGAAATTAGAAAATAGATAATTGATCAAAAAAAAGAGGGAGTTACGGGATTATATTTCGGGTGACGTCTCCAGCAGACGGGGAGTTCAAACCCCACTCCTCGCACCAATTATTGTTTTCTGTTTTTATTTTTAAGAAAAATCAAGCCTTTAGATAGTGAGAAATGTACTGCTAAAACCACAAAGAATGCGAGTGCTATGTTGAAAGCGACTGCTAAGACAGCAGTTAAAATCATTATGAAGATTTCAGTTTTCTTTTGAACATCGGTAGTTACTTTTCCTAGTTGAAATCCTGTTATTATTAGCATTGCGCCTAAAACAGCTAATGGGAAAGCGTTGCTAATCTCTTTGATTGAACCTGCGAAAAAGAGGGCTGATAATATCTCTAAAATACCTTCCATGATTATTGCACCACCTGTTCTTGCACCAAAAGCGTATTGTGCTGCTAAACCACCAGCACCGTGACACATTGGCATACCTCCAATAAAAGGAAGTATAGAATTCATAACACCCATATTCAAGACTAGACTCTTGGGAGTTACTTGATTCTTACTTTCAGGAAAAAGGTCGTGAATTAACGCTATTGTTGCAATGACAGCATTCGTCAATGTAAGAAAAAATTGTGCTATGCCCGCAAATACAAAACCATAAACGATATCATAGATTGAAGGAGTATGGAAGCTTGGAACAGAGAACGCAAACTTCAAGCTAGAAATTGAAAAGACTCCGGTATAAATGGAGTAGATAATGCCCATCCCTATTATTATTAAAGAAATGGGAACTTTTCTGCTCCCCATAAACAAGATAGCTAAGATTAGTGCAATGATACCTAAAAGATAATTGCTTTTTAACATAGATATGCCTTCAAGTGCAAAGGTAAATCCCAAACCAAGCTGGATTCCCCTAAGAACACACTTAGGCACCTTTGCCACAAGCTTATTGATTACATTTGATAAGCCAATTACAATCCAAATTAACCCTAAAGCTATCCCTGTTCCATACACTAAATTTGGATTCCATTTCTCTCGAATAGCGATTATGCCAACTGCTTTCTTCGGTTGAACAGGTAACGGAAGTTTGTAAATCAATGCAAGACAAATGTTAGTTAATCCTATTCCAAGAAATATTCCAGCAGGGTCTAGATTACATATAGTTATGTAAGCAACTGTAAAGGGCAGCAGCGTGCCAAAATCTCCAAACGCACCAGCAAACTCCATCAAACCAAATTCGAAACCACGAAACCGCATCAATTATCTCCTACATTTCTAATATACTATTAGAATTAGCAAAGAATTAATGAATTAAGTCTAT
>JAUVYS010000058.1 GCA_030602965.1 Candidatus Bathyarchaeota archaeon
TTGGGTAACCACCGGCAGATTGGCCATATACAGAACCAGTGATGGGATCTACTCAAAACTTCCTGAACGTCGTCCTCAAACACGAACACAAGAAACAGAAACTTTACATAAAGACGACATTTTAAAAGACGATTCTCCATCTGAATAATCGCGCGCGCGATCTTAAGATTCTTAATATTCCGATTATTTCATCTCATTATCTCATCCGGTTATCTTTTATCTAGTTATCTGGTTATCTCATCTGGTTATCTTTATTCTCCTCAATAGCTCATCAAACTAGTAGAATATGCAATGTATTTGTTTCTAAACACCCACTTCGCGGACGCGATTAAACCTAATGATCGATGGCTTGTCCTCATGATCTTTCTCTGATTGGACTGAGGAAACCCTCAGAGTGACAATTAATTCATGATTTTTAAGCATGTGCTTATAGCTGATTTATAGCCCAAAAGAGCTAAAAAACGATATGAAATATAGCGGATTTGGTAGTCGGGGGTAGATTCAATACGTGCTTCAAACACGTATTAACTTGCCATTTCCAGCTATAATTCATATCTTTTTTGGCTAGATTTCATTCTTCTCTTGGTGCTTTTGCAAGTAATTTAGTTATAGAAGGGCTAGGCCGCATTAGCATCGTTCTGTCTTTCGCGCAATGACCTCATGACTAAGTTTCTAAGAATCTTATAGAATTGTCTAAAGGTTTATAGTTTAGAATTTTACGTGCATTTGATATGTCATAGACTCCATGTTTATTGTTAGAGACTCCATAGAATATTGTGAAAGATGGCAAGTTCTTTGCTTCAATACACCTCTTTATCATCTGAACGCAATCTCTATGACTTAACCATATAGAATGATACCCTTTCTCATTGGTTAAAGGAGTGTCTTCTTGGTTTACGCCGCCAAAACGAATACAAATCACTTCTAATCCTCGTTTAGAATACCATCTACCCAGATCCTCCATCCATAGTTTTGCTTCTCCATAAGCACTATCCGGCATCCTCTTGTCTACGCCTATTAAAGAGATCTCCCTTATATCGTCAAATTTCCTGTCTGCAATAAGAGAATACGGCTTTCTACTCCAGTCTACTCCAGCTGCATGAATAGAACTCGCCATGATAACTCTAGGATGAGGCTCAACACCTAAAGCCGCTTCGTACACATTCAAAATCATTTTCTTTGATCGAATGATAGATCGATCCCATGCGAGATGAATTAAACCGTCATGGCTTTGGAGCAGTTCCTTGAAATCGTCGAATAGCTCGGTTACATCTAGTTTAAAATAGTTTACTTCATTCGATTCTATCTTATCTATGAGAGTTAGTTGATAATGCGACTGAAGACCGTTTGTAAGAATATTGCCTATAGTTCCTTTAGCTCCGGTTACTAACACCCTTTTCATAAAACATCTAGACAGAACTAAGTAGAAACATCATTTATTATCTTTGATAGCAGAGTAGCAATACGATCGTACATGATGTCTATTACAATGAATGTCAAGGATGAAGATATACGGAATAAAGAAAAGAAATGAAGATCCAGGTAATTTTAGTGATATTGCAATTGCCTCACCACATCCACCAGCAGCTGTTGGTGGAGACATCTTCCCAGTTGACAAAACGTCAATGCTAGCCCCATACATTCCGCTAGCGACTCTACTTGCAACAGCAGCCATTATCAAGAAACGAAAACGCTAGACAACTCCTGTTTTCTTCTTTTTCGACTAGTTTAGTGACTACCAGAAAATAGAGATGAGTAGTCGGGGATACCATTCACTACGGGAGAATTTATACTATCTTTTTTTGTATTTCTCTTTCTATCGCGCGAATTTTTCCTCCTGACTATTATTTACAAGTTACGATCTATAATTTGATAATTAAAATGATAAAAATGAGAAGCCCAATATGATACGGGAGAGAATTGCTGGAGACTGTTTTAGTGATGTTGCCACTCATCTATGAATTCAACCCTTATTATCACGCCGAAGGCTTTTAATCTTTAATTATCTTTTTTCATTTTCTGAAGATCTTTGATAAATAAGGAAGTTGGAAGACTGATCAAAAAGATAGCTTTTCTCAGCAGTTTTACACCAAGAGAATGTGGCATAGCCAATTTTACGAAAGATTTAATCAATTCCATATTTGAGCATAAAGCCTTCAAAACGGAGGTCATAGCCTTAAATGATAAAGAATCACATTATCACTATGATCGACGCGTCAAATTTCAAATCGACGCAGAAAACAAAGAGAGCTATCTTGAAGCCGCTAATTACATTAATCGTTCAAACATTGAGTTGGTTAGCATTCAACATGAGTTTGGTCTTTTTGGTGGGGAATGGGGAGAATACGTACTCGATTTAGTGAATGCCATTGATAAACCAATTGTTACAACTCTTCACACTATCCCATTGAAGCCCGCAGCAAAGGCTAAGCTGATTATTGAAGCACTAGCTTCTGAATGTGAACTTGTTATAATGAACAAAACGGCGAAAAGACTCCTCTTAAACAAATATGTTGTAAGAGACAGACACATACACGTTATTCCTCACGGTTGTCCAGATGTGCCCTTCATCTCCAAAGATACACGGGATCACATCAAGTTTAATCTTGGTTTGAGAAATAGGTTTGTTCTATCAACATTTGGTTTGATCAGTCGAGGAAAAGGAATTGAATATGCGATAAAGGCTTTACCGGCCATAGTGGAAGATACATCAAACATTTTGTATCTGGTTATAGGTGCAACTCATCCTCAGGTTAGAAAAATTGAAGGAGAGACTTACAGAAGAAGCTTGCTAAGTTTAGCAGAAGATCTTGGATTGGAAAAAAATGTAAGATTTTACAATCGATATCTCTCTTTGAGGGAGCTTGTCACATATCTTCAAGCCACTGATATCTATCTTACTCCTTTCATAGAGAGAGATCAGATTTCCAGCGGCACTTTAATGTATGCCATGGGAACAGGGAAAGCCATTATATCGACACCTTATCTTCACGCAGAAGAAGCCTTGACAAATGGCCGCGGGCTTCTATGCCGATTTAAGGATCCAAAATCTATGGCTAAAAACATAGTGAAACTGGTTAAAAATGAGAAAGTCATTGATAAAATGGGGAAAAGAGCTTATGACTATAGTAGAAAGGCTACTTGGCCAAAAGTTGCTAAGAGATATATTGATTTATTTTCTAAACTTACTTAAAGAGGGTGTTTACATTTATACTGCCTCCTATTGACATGAATCACTTGAAGGCACTGACAGATGAGACGGGTATACTTCATCACACCAAGTTTTCAGTACTAGACCGTAAGGAAGGATATACTGTTGATGACAACGCACGAGCACTTATGGCCTGTGTTAAATATTCAGATCTTCATGACGACTTTGAAGTTAAGAGATTAGTGGGTGTTTATCTTAGCTTTCTTTTGTTCATGCAAAAACGTGATGGGGGACTTCATAATCTCTTATCCTATGATCGGCGTCTGCTTGATAAAGAGGGTTCAGAGGACTGTGCGGGACGTACCTTAATGGTGTGTGGACAAGCGATTAACAGCAAGATTCCAAAGGAACAAAAGTTGTCAGCTAAACAAATTTTTGACAGAGCCTTACCTTGGGCATTAAAGTTTAAATCGCCTAGATCAAAAGCTTTCGCAATTATAGGGTTAAACCATTATGGGAAAGCTTTTCCAGACGATTTAAATGTCCTGTCAAACATGAGGAACCTTGCTCAGCAACTTGTTGAGAATTATAAGGACGCAGCTTCTCAAGATTGGTGTTGGTTTGAGCCGTATCTTACATACGAGAACGTCAAGCTCTCACAAGCGATGTTTGATATGTATGATGTATCGAAAGACCAGTCTTATCTTCAGGTGGCTAAAGACTCTTTTGATTTTCTTATCAAAGTTCAGATTAAAGAAGATACTTTTTTCCCAATAGGCAATAGAGGATGGTTCATTAAAGGTGGAAAAAGAGCTTATTATGACCAGCAACCGATCGAAGCAGCTTCAACCGTGGAAGCAGCCGTTAACGGTTTTAAGATAACTGGCGAAGAAAAGTACAAAAGGGCGGCTGAGACTGCCTTTGATTGGTATCTAGGAAACAATTCCAAACAGGTAACCGTATACGATGAAGAATCAGGTGTCTGTTACGATGGAATAACTCCTGAAGGGTTAAACTTGAATCAAGGGGCAGAGGCGATGACCACTTATCTAATTGCTAGACTTGAACTGGAAACGATGTTTGGAAAGTAATGATTTATAATAGTCTCGATTCAAAATATATTGATGACTGAGGCTTTTCAATTTGAGAGTAGGAGATTTAATGGTTAAAGAAGTTGCAACAATTCGACAAGATACAAGTATTGAAGAGGTGATCAAAACTTTTTACAATAAACGCGTAGGCTCCCTTATTATAACTGATGAGGAGGGAAAGTGTAAAGGTATTTTAACTCATACAGATGTATTCAGGGGCATAGTTAAGAAGATTCCATTTGATTCCAGTGTGGAGAAAGTGATGTCGAAGAACGTGATAACTGTTTCTGAAAATGATTCATTCTCTAAAGCCAGAGAACTTATGTGTAGACATAGAGTAAGGCATTTACCTGTGACAGACATGAAAGGCTGTACGGTAGGTGTTTTAAGCATAAGACATATATTTGATGAGATCAGCGGATTTAAAAAGCGTGCATAATGGAGATTCATCAATTTTCTTATTTGGCTGTGGGAAATAACTATGCGTTTTCAAGACAATCCAATTCTCCAACCTAGGAATTCAAATTCGTGGGAATCTAAATTCGTCTTCAACGCTGGCGTTTTACGTGACAAAGATAAGGTTCACATTTTATATCGTGCGATGGGAGACGATGAGATTTCTCGAATAGGTTACGCTTCTTCAGTTGACGGTTACCATATCGACGAAAGGCTTCCTGATCCTGTTTTTGAACCCTCTTTCCCATATGAAGAATATGGATGTGAAGACCCTAGACTTACATTGATGGATGAAAGATGCATTATGACATATACAGCTTATACCAGTAAACGGTTGAACGCTTTCCAGATAGGGATCACTGATATCGCCATAAAAAACCTTCAACAGAAGAGGTGGAATTGGGGAGAAAGATTGTTTCCCTTTCAAGGTGTTCGCGATAAGAATGCAACAATATTGCCTCGAAAAATAGATGACCGATATGTAATGTTTCATCGCATAGACCCTGACATATGTGTCGCGTATTCGAAAAATCTCGAAAATTGGACAGATATCAAAGCCATAATGCGACCCAGATGGAGAAAGTGGGATAATTTTAAAATCGGTTGCGCTGGAACTCCGATAGAGATAGATCAAGGCTGGCTTTTCATATATCATGGTGTTGACTTCGAGAGAACCTATCGTTTAGGCGTTGTCATATTGGAAAAAGAGGATCCTGAGAAGATTGTTTACCGCTCTGAGGACCCCATTTTAGAACCCAAAGAAGATTATGAGAAACAGGGTAATGTACCAAACGTCGTATACAGCTGTGGAAACGTCTTGATCGATGATAAACTATTTGTCTACTATGGTGCTGCAGATACAGCTTTATGTTTGGCTACATATGAATTAAATGAAATATTACCTTAACTTCTCTCAATCAATTAAAGAAACTCATCAATCAATTATTTTCTCCAGATCACACTAACATTTTGAAGCTGCTGTCTCTGATTGGATTGAGGGATCCCTCAGAGTGACTGTTTTTTGGAAATTTTTCATGTGTTTTTTCATTTTATAGCAAGGTAGAACGAAGTTGTTTTGTATTATCGATCGTGCGTACTATCTCAGTTATTTTTTATCTAGGGCTAATAGCCAAAGTGTTCACAGGAGTTGAGATTCCTCCTCCTTCTTTGCTAAATCGATAAATTCCTATAACAGTCTCTATCTAAAACTCCTCTTATCTTCAAAACCTTTAATCAAAACTACTTTAGAATATTAAACTATTTAGATAAATAGATTAAAATGAATATTTTTTTAAGGAATTTAGTACGTGCGAAAATTACTTAAAACAGCTAATTAAACAATTTACAAAAGTATATACACAAAATAACTTAAATTGTGGTTTTGGTAGCCAAAGGGAGACCATCACCCGAACGAGAATTTATACCTTTTGACTGTCAGCTTTAGCGTTCATTAGCTCTTTTCTCATAATGTTCTTCAACACCGTGCTCAGTGCTCTCACCTGGTCATGCAACAGAATGCGTCTAACTTCTGAGGGAAGTTTAGACCTTGTCTCATTAGATCTAAGGTTAGAGATATGATGTTAGAAAGATTATAGATTCTGGTAACAGGTGGCAAAGGTTTCATAGAGTTACATTTATTAGAGAAACTGAGAGAGATAAATAATAAGGTTATAGTCTACGATACCGCGTGCGCATATTAAGATGTAATGAATAGATTTTAAGCTGGTCTCGTAGACCTATCTAATGCTAAGATTGTAACCTTCGACGTGAAACGTCGAATTCTTGTCATTTCAGAGGTTTGGAATTGGGGAATGTTAGGATTTCAGTGATAATACCAGTGTATAACGAGGAGGCGTTTTTGGAAAAGGTTATCAGGAAAATTGTGAGATGTGAAGCGGATGAAGTTATAGTTGTTGATGATGGGTCTACTGATAAAAGTTGGCACATTATAAAAAGATTAGCAAAAAATAACCCCAAAATTAAGGCTTTTCAATTAAAAAAGAATTCTGAGGGCTGTGGCTTTCCGAGGGAGTTTGGAGCACGTGTGGCCACTGGGGAATATGTGGCCTTTTGTGACGCCGATATAATCAACTTTGACCGTGTAGACTACAGCAAGATACTACAAGCAGCAAGAGCACGTAGAGCAGACCTGATAATAGGCAATTATACCGGAAAGATCGGGAGAATCACCAACCTTGTGGCAAAACCCATGCTTCACCTCTTCTTCCCCGAGATCCATATAAACAGGGTAAAGGCAGGACAATTCTGCTTCAGCAGAAAACTTCTCAAACACTTCTTCAAATTCACCATTTTTAATAAATGGAACTCAACCCTTTCCCTAATCATCTTCTCATATATGAATAATTATGAAGTGATTGAGGTCGATATCGGCGAATTATACCATACCATAAAATCTGACACAGAGCTAGTACAGCAAGCCGAAGGCGCGATCAGGCTCATCTTGGCATGGGCAAGACATTATGGCAGAACGGGCATCCTAAGTAGCCTAACCCCACCGGGCTTCAGGAGAGACGCCGAGCTTCTTCCATTCATAAACAGTCGGGTTGAAAAGGGAGGTTTGTGCGAAAGTGAAAGTTTGCTTAATGACGAATGAAGCACCGTATATAGGTGGAAGCAGCACCAGCGCATGGTGTCTCTTCAAGAAACTGAAAGAAAAGGGCTTGGA
>JAUVYS010000081.1 GCA_030602965.1 Candidatus Bathyarchaeota archaeon
GATAGGGGTGTAAGTGGTATATTTTCCACCCAACTCCTCTAAATGGTAGGAACCTGAGAATCCAGATCCGGCTGCCTTAATTAATTCCTCAGATGTCTTTGCTATTATTGCTTGCCTCTTGAAGCCATCCCTCTTTGATACAATGGCTCCATCGATCATGTTTCGTTCTAATAAGTAAAGAAGTAGTGAGGTTACAACCCCTCCATCAGTGCAAACATTTATCACGTCATTAATGGTTGTTTGAGCAGATGTTATCTTCTTGTAATTTCCTATTGGGGAACTCCAGGCAAACTTCTCTTGGAGTTCTAAATCTAAAGCTTCAGTTTGAGGGCATATGAGGTAGCAAATTCCACATTTTTGACATTTATCTTCATCAATGTATTGTGGGACCTCATTATCGCCCATCTCTATAGCCATAAGATTTCCGGCGGAACAAAAAGAGACACAACCACCACACTTACCGCATATTCCTCTCTCAATCACTTCTTGGTTAAGATCTTTGAAAACTTTAACAAGTTCCTCCATCTCAATCGAACTCAGTCTTTGCCTGCAGTTTTTCTAACAAGGCATTTGGTTTGACCCTGTTCATATCTAATCCTAAACTGGTGGGGTCGATACCTAATGCTAATCCGAGAATTTGGGGATAAAATAAGACTGGTAGATCGTAACTCTTGTTGAATCGTCTCTCAATTACACGTTGATTCCTATCATACATTACACTACAAAGGGGGCATAGCAGGCTTATTGCGTCTACTTCAGAGGCTCTGACATGATCCAATTTCTTGCTTGCTAGAGTAAAAGAAATATTTTCATCAACCCCTAGAACATAGCCGCCACAACATTGAATTTTATTTTCATAGTTGGCACTCTCAGCTCCTGTAAATGATATCAGTTCATCTAGTGTTTTTGGTAACTCTGGATCTTCAAAGCTATCGTATATTTCAGATGGTTTTGTATAATGGCAACCGTAATGAGGAGCAATCTTTAGACCTTCTAAGCTTTTCTTTACTTTTTTTGATAATTTATCGATACCCACATCTTCATACAGGACTCGAATGAAATGTTTCACCTTAATGTTTCCGCTATATGTTCTACCAATTTGTTTTAGTTTGTTATTGATTTCTCTTCTTTGTTCTTGGTCTTCTTCGAGTTTCTTGCTTGCCTCTGTTAACATGCTTGTACAGCCAGGGCAAATGGTGCATATGTTAAGACCATGCTTTTCAGCTATGGAGAGGGTTCTTACAGCCATTAACATTGCAGCTTCCTGGTTCACAGACTTCAGAGGAAAGCCACAACATGCAAAGTCCTCGATATCAACTAATTCAATTCCTAATGTCTCAGCTACTTTTCTAGTTGCGAGTTCATAATTTGCAGTTAAAACTGGAGTCGCACAGCCAATGAAAAATGCATATTTCAATCTCTTTTGCCCTCCTTCACGTGTGTTATTTTATTTAAGCCTGTGATATTGAAAATTTCTTGGATTTCAGGGCATTCTTTGAATGTTACTGGTAGTCCAATCTGTTCTCGCTTTTTCTTAGCGAATTCACCGAGTGTATGCGCCCAACCAGTTGATTCGATCAATTCAGCTTGTTTAACAAAAGAGTCATGAATGTATCCTTCCTTCACTGCTAGGTTCTTTATGGCGTTCATCATCTCAGGAATTCGTACATCTTGGGGGCATCTCTCTTGGCATGTATAACAGGCTGTACATAGCCAAATGAAATCGCTTGACAACACTCTATCTTTCATGCCAAGCAAAGCCATTCTGATAATTTTCCTGGGGTTATACTTCTCATCTATCTCTCTGATAGGACAACTGACGTTACATGTTCCACACTGGAAACATCTCTTAATATTCTCTCCTCCAGGAGTCTTTGAGATCTCATCCTTGAATTTAGGATAGAGTTTTTCAGGCATTTTGCTGCCTCTGATCTATTATGGTTACGTTTCAATAGGGAAATAATAACAATTGTTATAATTTTAAACTTAAAAAATTTACCTATTAATTTCACTCTTTGAATTCTTCAAGCATCTATGTTTACCTAATAATGACTATATGTATACGCCTAAGACATACGTTGTTCCTAGGAAAGTTAACCTTCTTTAAGAAGATTCGCTAGCCATTCTTTTTCTGCAGCTAAGTCCATATTTTTCTTCAATTCATTTTCGAGATCCGTTGGTTCAACAACTATGAGCCATCCTTCACCATATGGGTCTTTATTTAATATTTCGGGATTGTCAGCGACATTATTATTCACTTCTTTTATAGTTCCAGAGATTGGTGAAATAAGGTCAGAAACTGCTTTAACTGACTCCAAAGTTCCAAAAGATTCTTTATGTTTCACTTCAAATCCAACGTCCGGTAATTCCGCATAGACAACTTCACGTAAACTCTTCTGTGCATAATCATTAATTCCAATTCTTGCTAGACCGTCTTCAATTTTAACCCAAAGATGATCCTCGCCATAGTATAAACCCTCGCGCAACTCGTAGTCATTCACTTTTGCCATATCACTTATCACCTCTTTTATTTTAACGATATTTTACAATATTCTATTTAAAAGATTAATTGATAAAAAAATAGTTCTCATCTTGTGAATTCTTTATGAAAAAAACCATATTGACACTATAAAATGCCACATACTTGGCATTTTGGGTTTTTTTTGATTTGTACAATTTTAAAAGTAAGGTCTTCTCCATCGAAGGAAAGGATTCTCCCTATCAATGGTTTTCCTATTCTGGTGATTAGTTTTATAGTTTCAAGAGCTTCTAACAGTCCAATAATTCCTGGCGTAGTGCCTAAAACTGGTAATTCTCTAGTCTCAGCAGGTTTTTTTTTGATTATACATTTTAGACATGGGCTTTTTCCAGGCACTATTGTTGTTATCTGACCATAGAGAGCATAAACGCCTGCGTGAACAAAGGGAACTTGTTCCTGTACACAAACCTCATTAACTATAAAACGTGTTTTCCAGTTATCCATTCCGTCAACTACTACGGAGCATTCTTTCACAAGCTCACGACAGTTTTCTTTGGTTATTTCTGTTTTTAGCGCTATTACTTGAATTTCTGTGTTTAGCTGTTTCAACTTTTCAGCTGCTGAAAAACTCTTTTCTTTACCAACATCATCGCTCCAATGTAAAATTTGCCGATTAAGATTATTCAATTCAACATTATCCTTATCCACAATTACCAATTTTCCAACGCCTGCAGCTGCGAGATACAAGGCTGCTGGACAACCTAAACCCCCCGCTCCCATGATTAGAACTCTTGCTTTACTGAGCTTTTTTTGTCCCTTTTCTCCAAAACCTTTTATTATTATTTGCCGTCGGTATCTCTCTAGTTCAGATTTCTTCAAAGAAAATCCCCAAATATAAAAGAAGAGAGGTAATTAATGATTTTTTTCTATTAAAAAAGAAAGAGTTAGCTTGCGGTCTTTTTGATTAATCCTTTTCGAGCAAGCATGTTTTCAATTATAGGCAGCGCTTTTGCATTTTCTGCTTTGATCTTTTCAGACCCTATGTCTTCCAGTTGCTGCGCCATCTCTTTGATTAGTTTCGAGAAGATTAATCCTTCTGCAGCAGAAATGTATGCTATTCGAAGTCTTTCCTTGCTTATTCCAATCTTTTCCAACATGTTCTGAAGAGCCTCCATTCTGGCTTTCATCTTCCAGTTCCCAGATATATAGTGGCAGTCCGTTGGGAGATGGCACGCACCTACTAGAACCATGCCAGCACCCTTTCGGAAAGCCTCAAGGACAAAGTCTCGGTCAACACGTCCAGAACACATTACACGGATAGCGCGAACTAATGGAGGATATCCGAACCGGCTGGTTCCAGCTAAGTCAGCACCAGCATAACTACACCAGTTACAAAGGAAAGCCATTATCTTATTTTCTGCGTTATGTTCTAGAGCAGCTCTGACCTGTTCAAAGATTTGAGCATCAGTAAAATGCATTTGAGTAATGGCATCAGAAGGACATTCAGCAACACATGTACCACATCCATGACACATGGCAGGGTTTATTCTGGCTGGTTTTCCTTCCTCTATAATCGGAGCGTTATAGGGACATGACTTCAAACAAATTGCGCATTTAGCTTTTACGTTTTTGCACTTCTCAGGGTCTACAACGGCAACAATTGGTTCAATCTCCCACGTCTCACTTGCAAGAATTCTAGCAGCTCTTCCAGCAGTTCCACTTCCTTGTGATACAGAGTAAGGTATGTCTTTCGGACCTTGACACGCGCCCGCCAAGAATATTCCATCCACAGGGGTATCAAGGGGCTTTAACTTAGGGTGACTTTCTAGGAAGAACCCTGCAGGACCTGTTGTGACGTGAAGTATTGTTGAAAGCTCTTTAGTTCCACTGACAGGCACAGCAGCAGTGGATAAGACTACTAATTCAGCTTCAAACTCAATAGGCTCATTCAAAATCGTGTCAAAAGTTCTCACTATCAGATTCTTCGTCTTCTCATCCTCGATTATTTCGGAGGGTTTCCCTCTGACAAAGCTGACACCAAGTTCTCTAGCTCTACGGTAAAATTCTTCAAATCCCTTGAAGTAAGCCCTCAAATCCATGTAGAAAATATACACTTCGATATCAGGCCAGTGCTCTTTGATTAAGATAGCATTTTTCAATGCGTACATACAGCAGAAGCCTGAACAATATTCAAACTTATTTACATCTCTAGAGCCCACGCACTGAATAAAAGCCACAGTCTTAGGAAGTTTGCCATCTGAAGTTCTGACAACCTCGCCACCTGTGGGACCAGCAGCGGTTATCAGTCTCTCCAACTCTAATGCAGTAATAACATTTGAGTATCTTGTATAACCATATAGCCCTTTTTTTTCAGGTTTGTAAATGTCATATCCCGTTGCTATAATTATTGTTCCGACCTCTAACTCAATTTCATCTTGTTTTTGTTCGAAGTTGATTGCTTGTCTGTCACCACAAGCATCCACGCATTTAAAGCATTCAATGCAGTGATCTCGGTTTATTGTGTACACCAATGGCACAGCTTGAGCAAATGGAACTGATATAGCCTTTCGTGTTCCCAGATTCATTTCCCACTCATTTGGATATTCAATAGGACATGGATCTACACACTCTCCACATCCAGTACAATTATCCGTAATTACATATCTTGGGTTCTTCCTAATCTTCACCTTGAAGTTGCCAATGTAACCATCGACACGCAACACGTCAGCGAAGGAAATTATCTCAATGTTATCATGCCTAGAGGTCTCAACCATTTTAGGTCCTTCAATACAAATGGAACAATCAAGTGTTGGGAAGGTCTTGTCTAATTGTGCCATGTGGCCACCGATGCTTTCATCCCTTTCAATCAAGTATACTTGATATCCCATGTCAGCAAGGTCAAGGGCTGCATGAATCCCTGTGACACCACCGCCAATGACCATTGCTGTATTTGTGATCGGAACCTCAAAAGCTTCGAGATCCCTAAGTAAACGCGCTTTGGCGACAGCCATTTTGATGATTTCTTTAGCCTTTTCTGTGGCTTCTTTTTTTTCATTAACGTGCGCCCATGAGCAAAATTCTCTAATATTTGCCATTTCGAATAGGAAAGGATTCAGACCAGCTTCAGAAACTGTTTTTCTGAAGGTTGGCTCATGCATGCGTGGAGAACATGCAGCTACAATGACCCTGTTCAAATTATGTTCTTTAATTGCTTTTCTAATTTCTTTCTGTCCTGGGTCTGCGCAAGTGTATCTATTATCTATTGCATAAACCACATCTGATAGAGTACGAGCGTATTCTGTGACTTCGTCAATGTTCACTGTTCCTGCGATGTTTAAACCGCAGTGACATACAAACACTCCCACTCGTGGTTTTTCTACTTCAACTGTTTTCTGTTCAGTCATTCCTCTCACCAAATTACGATGTTCTCTTTTTCGCAGCTTCTACTGCTTTAGCCAAAACTTTTGCTCTGAACTCTCTTCCTTTACCCCGTTCAGAGGTGAGTTTATCTAATGCTTTGTTCCACGCTCCCGATTTAACAGGAGTATGGTGAATAGACGTGCGGATGATCTCTAATGCTTCAGGCTCAGGACACACCATCTCACATGCACCACAATAGACACAATACATG
>JAUVYS010000162.1 GCA_030602965.1 Candidatus Bathyarchaeota archaeon
CACAAATCCGATGTTCACGGAAGATAAATATTCTCTTTGTCGTAGGTTAATTCAAAGGTACGTGAATATAATGGGTGTAATAATATCAAAAGAAGTTGTTTTATGGACGGTTAAAGCCTTGGAGAAGACTATGACCCAAAGACCGACTCAAAAGAAAATTCTTTCTGAAAAAGTTTATGAACTAAAAACAGGAAGAAAAAGTTTAGTTTAATGTTGGCAAATATTTTTTGAACTAAATATGTGGTGGAATATTTAAGGATGGTTAAGATAAAAGTTGCGTTCAAGTTTTGGTTTGAAACTGAGGAAAAATACGTTTTTGGGAAAGGAGCGTTAAAGCTTTTAGAAGAGATTTCAAAATCCGGCTCATTATTGAAAGCAGCAAATTCTGTACAGATGTCTTATCGTTATGCATGGGGTCTTTTAAACAAAATCGAGAAAGCCATTAACTCCCCCATTATTATTACTCATAGAGGTGGTAAGCATGGTGGGGGTGGATCAAGACTTACAGATAAAGGGAAATTTCTACTTCAAAGCTATCTTAAAATAAAAAAAGATTTCAATATTCTATCGAAAAAACATTCAGAATATTTACGATCACACATATAATTGAGTATATATTCATCTAATCTACAAAGATTTAAATAGATATTTTAGTAAAAAGTTGCCTTTGTAATGGAAGGATTGTCATGGCTGATTACCGCCAAACAGATCAATTTCATTTGTTTCGTCTTGCGATGAGGGTTACTTGAAGTTATTCTTAGTTGTAACTATTATTTGTTTGACTCAAAGATTTTTCAGAAAATATATTGAAAAGGTGGTTTTTTGAAAACGATTTTAAAGTGCATTAATTGCAGTGAAGTTTTTCCTGAAAATATTATTACTTATAAATGTAGCCAATGTGGAGATCTATTAGATGTAACATATGATTATCAAGAAATAGATCCAAGAGCTTTGAAAGAAGAGTGGAAATCGAGAAGCCTTAAAGTTTGGAAATACAAAGAGTTGTTACCGCTACAGCCAATTAACCCAGTGACGCTAGGGGAAGGAGGAACAACTTTACATAAATGTAGCAAACTCAGTAGCATGATTGGGCTGAAACATCTTCATGCAAAGAATGAGGGCGAGAACCCAACAGGGTCATTCAAAGATCGAGGCATGACTGTAGGTATAAACAAGGCTCTGGCTCTTGGAATGAAGATTACGGCTTGTGCTTCAACAGGTAACACTTCAGCTTCGCTCGCTGCTTATTCTGCAAAAGCAGGTCTCAAATGCGTTGTTCTCATACCTTCAGGAAAGATTGCTGCTGGAAAATTGTCGCAAGCAATAGCTTTTGGAGCCAAAGTACTAGCGATCAAAGGTAATTTCGATGACGCTTTAGTTATGGTTCAAAAAATATGTGAAAAATACCCTATCTACCTACTCAACTCTATCAATCCTTTTCGACTTGAAGGCCAGAAAACTCTCGCGTACGAAGTATATGAGCAAATGAACTATTCTATTCCAGACAATGTTTTCGTTCCAGTTGGCAATGCTGGTAATATAAGTGCAATATGGAAAGGCTTCTGCGAATTAAAGAAACTTGGATTCATTGAAAACCGCCCCCGTATGATTGGAGTTCAAGCTGAAGGGGCTTCACCAATTGCTTCAATGATTAAAGAAAATAAAGAAAGTCTCGAACCTTTTATGAATCCAGAGACGGATGCAACAGCTATTAGGATTGGGTCACCAGTGAATTGGAAGAAAGCTCTCAAAGTTGTAAAAGAATCAAAAGGCACCATCACGTCAGTTACTGATGCAGAAATAATTGAAGCTCAAAAACAACTTGCAAAAGTCGAAGGCTTATTTGTTGAACCCGCTGGTGCAGCATCATTTGCAGGATTAAAGAAATTAATAGAAACAGATGAATTTTCTTCCTCAGAGTCTTTTGTCTGTGTTCTCACAGGCAATGGGTTAAAGGATCCCGACATTATTTCAAAGTATTATAAAAAGCCTATTGAAGTTGAGAACAATATGGAAAGCCTTGGGGGTCAGTTACTAGATATCTAAAATGATCAGGAATTGGAGATTGAAATAGCATATGGTTAAAGTGGCAATTGATCTAGAACTCCAAGATAAACCAGGGCAACTAGTTAAGGTCTTGGAGTCAATAGCAAAATTCGGTGGAAACATAACTTCTGTCTATCATCATCGTGAAAGAATGAAAGGAGAAGCAGTGCCAATCTCTATAGGCTTTGAAATAAAAGATCCAAAAAGGACTAACAACATCATATCTACCATAAAAACGCAAGGCTTTACCATTCTTAGAACAGAGTTTGAACAAAAAACCTTCAATGCTACCGTAATCCTGATCGGCCATGTCTTTCAGGCGAACATAACAGATACTATAGATCAGATTATGGCGACGAAAGCGATCGTGCAGAAGGTTGATGCTAGAATTAAAGGCATGAAAAATGTTTCTTCTGTGAAATTCACGCTTCAAGCCAATAGTGCAGAAATTATAAGAAGAGCTATTGAAGTGACGAAGAAGATTTGTAGTGAAAAAAACCTCCAACTGATAAGAAGTCTGTAAAAATGAAAATAGCTATAGTTGGTTTTGGTACAGTAGGTAAAAACCTGTTAAAAGTGCTTTACCGAAAAAGAACATTTCTAAAAGAAAAGTTCGATTTCGATTTTAAAGTCGTTGCTGTATTCAAAAGCGATGGAGCATTCATAGATCAAAAAGGTCTTGACTTAACAAGTTTAGCCTTCACTACTGACTATCATGATCATCCATGTTGGAAATCAAATGTGAAGGCAAATGATAAAATCAACAAAATAGAATGTGATTTAGTTGTGGAAGTCACTCCTACAAACATAGAAACGGGAGAACCCGGTTTAACCCACATAAGGCAAGCCCTTGAGAGTGGTAAAGATGTGGTGACTGCGAATAAAGGCCCCTTATTACTTGCTTTTCACGAGCTTTCTAATATTGCAAAAAAACACAATAGAATGCTGAGGTTTGAAGCAACAGTAGCAGGTGCAATTCCAGATGCAATCATGGTACGTGAAGCTCTACAGGGGAACCAAATAATCTCATTGAAGGGCATTCTGAACGGAACAACCAACTACATTTTGACTAGAATGACCTTCGAAAACGTTCCATTTGCTGTGCTTCTTTCAACGCCATCTCAAATGAAA
>JAUVYS010000014.1 GCA_030602965.1 Candidatus Bathyarchaeota archaeon
TTAACAAATTCTTGATAATCTGTACCAAGAAATCTATAGGCAATCCAGGGTGGATTACCAATTAAATAATCAAATTTCCATCTGCTAAGGAATATAGGTTTGTAAATGTTTTTCCAAACATAAGTCCAAATACTATCTTTACCTCTATTCTTGAGTGTTCTTAATTTCTCAATTAATTCTAAAAGAATCTTGTTTTCTAAGTTAGTTAATTTTATAGGTATTTTTTGAATTAAAAAGAATCTTATATTTTTTGGAACTATTTCTTCATCCACTATCTGTCTAACTAAATTAAAAACTAAATCTGAAATATTTGAAGATTTGACTATTTTAGAAGGAATTTGTATCTGTACACCATCTAATTTTACTTCATAAACAGGTATTCCTTTTTCGATGTTTTCTTTACTATGAACTTCTAAAAGTTTAACCTCTTCTGGAAGTCGAATTGAATCAGCTAAATATACTGGGATAGAGATCGGTTCTTTTTTATATTCAATTAGTTCGCCTAAAGCCAAGATGTAGTTGACTTTGCTGGTAATTACTGCTAAAGGATGGATATCTATTCCTACGACTTGAGATAATATTTTATTGAGTATTTCTGTATTATTCAGACCTTCTTTTTGAAGTTGTCTTTTCTTTAATTTGATTACACTTACGAGAAATGTTCCTGAACCACATGCAGGGTCTAGAACTCGACTATCTGGATTAATAATCAATTCTCTTGTTATATATTCCGCAAGCCAATCAGGTGTATAATATTCACCTAAATCATGTCTTTCTTTTGGATCAACTAACTCTTGGTATAATCCTTTTATTACATCCTCATCAAGTTTTGTGACGTCAAAAGAACGAATATGTCTAATAAGATGCTTACAAAATTGTATTATGAATTGTTTTTCAATCCTCAACACCCAAGAAAAGAAATCAATTTCTAAAAAGTTTTGTATTCCCCATTTGATAAATGAATCACCACTGAGTATAGATGTTATTTGTTCTGGACTGGGTATAGCACCACCAGAGTAAAAAATATCAGCAATCAGTTTTGAGAGGGTTGCTAGGTATGTATGTCTTAGAAATAGATCTTCTTCCTTTACCCGGCTTCCATATACAATTTCGAGATATTTGGACCACTCATTAAAAAGTAAATCAATCTGTGGCTGGCTCTTTACCTCATTCCATTTATCTTTCAATATACCAATTGCCTGAGAATATACAGGACTCATCTTACCGAAAGTTTCCAAGAACCTTTCAGTAGTTGGCGTTTGAAGTTCTTTATAGAGAAGATAGCTATCCAACCAAACATAAGCATAGTCAGGATCTGCTTTATTAAGATTAATTCTGCTAATAAACTCTAAACTTACTTTTTCAGGTTTAACTACTGCTCTTTTTGAATCATCAAATAATTCTTCTCTAAAAAGTTTTGGTCGAAAAACATAGATTTGGGTACCATCTGTAGCAATTAAAAGATACTTTGTTTTGTGTTTTTCATTTGACCAGATAATGGCGATATACTTCCTCAGACCATTCTTAGCTTCTTCTAATTTCTGATAATCCAGTTTATCTTTAAACTCTATAATTAGATTCCCTAAAAGTGCGTCAGCTCTACCTTTTACAGCTAATGTCCCCTCTTTATTTTTCAGATATTTTTCTAAATATGGGAAAAAAACATGAATATATTGAATGTCTGCTTTAGAGAAAACATTTCGAATAAACTCCAAAAAATAAAAACCTTTGGACGCTTCTGTTTTGACCCTTTTGATTTGCTCTAAATAAACATTCAACCTCTCAGAAAATTCCAATAAAATCATCCAACATTATATTTGTCTTTTATATTATGAAAATTGTATCAAGAGGGGATAGAATATTCTTTCTCTCACTCTCTATAGATATTATAGAATCAAAAATTATACTTAAGAATAGTGGTGACTGAAGATTCTTTCAAGCAATTTTTTTTAATAATAAACAGAAAGAAAAGGATGAAAAACGAAAAATCGGTAGTCTAAAGTAAAATTAATAAGAATTTTTTTCAAATTGCATTTGAGCTCTAGAAAAAACACGTAAACTCCTCCACACAAAGTTACATTTTTTATGATTTTTTTCAGAAAGAGTTGATATATCTTAATGAATCAACTATTTCAAGAATAAAACAATTGGTTACAACTGGAAAGGAGAATTGATGAAAGCCTTTTCTATCTAGAGACATTACTTATTTTTTATTACTGTTTCCACTCTTATTTTAAAAAGGAAGAGATAAAACAATGCCTGATGGCAATGATTGGTTCAGATATCCTTCTAATCAACCAATACGACCTTTTGAATTAAATAATGAAGGATCAGGGAAAGCATTAGTGTTAAGATATGCATTATGTAATCTATCAAGCCAAAATTGTCCTTTGTGCTATGCTTGGAGGTACGCTTGGAAAAAAGATTTTGCTCAACAGGAAGGGAAATGTTACCAGTATAACACTCAAGATGTCATAACAGCACTAAATAATGTACCAAGAAACTTAAACCAGAGAATTGTGTGGGTGCGAATCCAAGGTGGTGAACCCTGCATTAATTATCCAAGAATATTAAACACCATTACTTACGCTAAAGAATCATTAATTCAGATTCATCAAATGGGATTAAATCCTGATCATGTAACAAGAGCAGTAATTCAAACAAACGGATTAAGATTTTCATTTCTAAAGAACCATCAAAAAAACAACATAATGAACCATTTGAGAAACGCACTTACAGACTTGGAAACAGGTAGAATAGTTTTTGAAGTCTCCTTCAAATCGCCTCATGGGAAAATATTTAACTGGCAACAGAAAGGATTCAATGTTTTACTAAATGACATCATTCAACCTTTATGGAATCAAGGATTACACAATGTTGCAATTTACCCAATAGCTGGCCTTGGTCCCACAATAGACACCCACAATAAATGGCTGATACCAATCGATCCCTCTAAATTACCTCAAGAAACCCCTCTCTTTCACCAAAGCACCTGGTCTTCAAACTTCCAAGACATGATTAATTATTTTATCAATACTGTTGCATCAAACAATCAGGCTTATACTGATTTTAGAAATAACCCCTTCACTGATCAGGGTACCAAAATTGCTTTACAAGAGTTAGAACCTGAACGTTTTCAATCATCTTGGATCAGTGGTTATGCAGGTGGATATAAAGGATTGAATCTTAAAATTTCACCAATAGACACCATATTAAGAAAAATGAGTTCTTCAAACTTAGGATGGTTAGAATTCTTTGGAAGATATCCTCATTGGCGTAATGTAATCAATCAGATACCCGCAGTAAAGAAACCCATTAACCTTTTAACATTGATACAAAGCATGAATACCGTATTTTATCCAGCTCATCCAACTGGACATTATCCTTCCCTTTAAAATAATATAAATAAAAAGTGATATTATGAAAAATGATACTAATACAACAATAAAAGAATTGAAAGATGTTTTCCAAGAATTTGTGGATGAAAGAAAATGGCAAAAATATCATCATCCAAAAGATCTAGCAGAAGCAATCTGTATTGAAGCTGCTGAATTATTGGAAGTCTTTCAGTGGAGAAAACCTCAGGAATTTAAAAAATGGTTGAAAAATTCTTCAAGTTATCAGCATGCTGAGGAAGAACTTGCAGACATCATCATGTACTGTTTAAGTCTATCAAACGTCATGAACTTAGATATCACAAAGGCAGTCATGAAGAAGCTAAAGAAAGACAGAAAGAAGTATCCTATTGAGAAGTTTAAGGGAAAAGCACATTTAGAGTAAACCACACATAAACCATTGAGAGCTGAGATCGAGGAACACGGTTTGATTTGGTATTATAAAGAAGGGACGAATGAATTTGATCAATTGTTTTATGACGATAACCAAACGAAAGTTGTGGTAAATGGAAGTATTGATGACGCTAAAAACTTAGTTGAAAAATATGTGTTGAATAAGTATGTATTTCAAGAATGGAAGAAATATGTTGTCAAAGTGAGTAATATAGACCTTTTACTATCTTTAGCTGATTCGGAAGTTAAAGTTTTTTTTGGAGGGCATGAAGCGGAATATGATAAACACGGGGATTATTGGTTTTATTATTATAGGAATTATGTAGGAAAAAGCGAAATCAAGGTTGTGATTAAAAATCGTTTTCCAATAATACTTGGAATTGAGATTAGATCGCCAAAACTACATATTAATGTTAATCAAGAGAACGATAAACTATTTTACCCTATTTTCTGCGATCGATTAATTACTAGTTTACGAAATTATGAATTACGCTTGTCATTTGAGGCTTCTTCCCCTACTTTTCTTTCAACTGAAATTGTGCCCTTTCCACCTGATCCATTTATCTTATTTAAGCAGATACTCCTCAATCAAAAACAAATTCGGGAAGGCACCAGTACGATACTTATGAGCCCTCATAGAGAATTAATATCTGAAAGAGTATACGTTAATCTCGATGAAGTAGAGCATGTCACTCCAGAAACTTGCCTAGCTATTCTTCATAATCCTGAAGAATTCGTTAAGGTTAAATCACTGGATATCCCGCTTTCTTCGAAGCTGAGAGGATTTCTACCAAACACAGTGCTGCAGCACCGCAACATCGAGACGTTTAATACACCCGAGAATCGATTCGTGAAAGTATTCATTAAAAACCTCTTGTTATCTATGAAAAGAATTGAGGATCTTTTTTCTACCGATGCGAAACTTCAACAGGAGTTAGATAGGAAGAAGAACGAATGGATGGAATTGAAAATAACTTTAGAAGATGCAGTGTTTACCCCTGTATTTCTGGAAGTGGATGATTCAAGCACATATACAAATTTTACTTCTCAAGTTCTCTTGAAGAAAGAAGGATACCGGGAGATTCTGCAAGCACATAACAACCTCCTCTTGTCACGTGCTCCTCTATTTTTACATCTCCAAGAGATGATCAACCAACGGAACATCGCTACCCTATACGAATTTTGGTGCTTTTTTGAATTAGCTAAAAGATTAGCTAAACAACAAAACATTCCTGAAAAAGACATAAAAAATGTCATCCCCACCTCATTAGCGAAGGGATTAGCTGAAAGTAAAACACGATCTACTATTGGTGAATACCAACTTGTTTTCATAAAAAAGTTTCAAGGAAGCAGCGGGAGTTATTCAGTTACTCTGAAGCCTGATTTTTCTTTAATGAAGAATAACCAAGTCTTTGCAATTTTTGACGCTAAATTTAGATTCGACATCACAGAGTTGGAGAGAGAAGACTCGCAGATTGAAGAGAGTGAAAAAAACGCATTACAAACAGCAAATCCTGAACGTATTGCCAAAATATCTGACATATATAAAATGCATACCTACAAAGACGCACTACAAGCAAAGTCTTCAATTGTGTTGTATCCAGGAACCAAGAACTTATTCTTCACGCAGAAAGATAAACAACGGATCAAAAATTATGAGGAAATATGGGACAGAATTCTAGCTCATGAGAAAGGCGTAGGCTACCTCTCGTTTGTTCCTCAATGATTCTATAAGAAACATGCAAACCCTGTTGTGTGTAGTTGATAGATCATCCTTGCTGTTTTCTCTGCAGTCTTTGGGTACTTTAGTGAATAAGTTTCCTTTATTTTGCTAATAATTTTCTCAGGACCTTCAAGAAATGTTTGACCGTATTCCTGTTTTAATGTACCATCAGAGTTCTTGAAAGAAGCTAAAACATCTGAGTGGTTATTTGGATCAACCGACCAAGCTAAGACAGCTAGTAATGGCGTCTCTAATTTACTTCTATTACCATGAAATTTCGGTAAAACCTTCATTAGAATCGCTACATCGATCACTTGATTTGGTGAATCGAAATGGATGATTCCTTTTTTAGAGGATTCCTCAGCATTCGTATAGAACAAGGCAATTTCATCCATGACCCGATACCCGAAATGCATACTGTAATCATCTAAAATACTGTTCAAAACCTTCAAGTCAACATAATATTCACCAAGTACAGCGATCGCAGAATTACTTTCCGATTTTTGAAAAGCCAAGTACCTTCCATTCCGGGATAAGTCTTCAAGAATTCTTGCTTTCAATTCCTGTTCCATTTCCTCAGATGTTTGGATACTTGTTTTCGGTGGATAATCTTCTAGGTTCACTTTCCAAAACTCAATGACGAACGCTCGGTCTAAGACTTTGGGACTGAAACTATAGGTTGTCTCATCTAAATTTACTGTCCCAACGAAATACAAATTGGGTGGTAAATAGAGTTCTGATTCTATTTCAGTACCATCCCGGTCTTCACATTTTTCTTTTAACGAATGGAGTTTGAGCGCCTCCGTTGTATACCATTGATTCGGCTCGTCTTCGTTTCTTCCAGATTCCAGAACGCTTAAGAAATCAGCAAAATAGTATTCTACTCTCGCCAAATTCATTTCATCTAACAAAACAAAAAAGGGTTGCTTTGAATCAGAGTTCCACACGTCTGAAGCTTTCATTATGTGTTTCAAAGCGTATTTTGATTCGTACTTCGATTCGATGGGATTATAGTAACCTATTATCGGTTTACTATCACGCCAATCTGGTCTAACTGGTAGGAAAAGCTCCTGATAAGGTTCATCTCGCACCAATCTATAGAATAATTGCGGTAGCTTTGTTTTCCCTGTCCCTGTCAATCCAGCTAAGATAACAAAGCCTTTTGTTTTTAAAGCCGTGTAGAATGCTGAAACCACTGCCTCATCGAACAAGAAATTCTTTGACTTGAAATAGTCATGAAGTGTCAACTTCAAAGAAGGAGAACTCCTTAGAGATATAGTGGAAAAACGTTTAATCGCATTTTGTATTGCGTCCAAATTAACATCTGGATCAATGATTTCTTTGTCAATATGCATATCATAAATTTTCTTTAATGCGTTGACAGCATTTTCACTATTGATAAAATTATAAGCGGTTCTGGGATTTTTCCATCTTGAGATACCAAAGAAGTTGTATATTCCACCTCTCTTGTATTCTTCTCCTATTTGATCTAATTGGAATTTTGAGGATTGATCCTTTATAGCAGTAAATCCAATTACTTTTCCTTCTTCAAAGATTTTTTTATCTATCGTGTAAAAGCCAATCAGTCGATAACGTGTTTTTGATTTAGACATTGGAGCTGTCAGGAAGAGAAGAGAGTTTCCTTCAGATATTTCGTTGAGATTCTTGTGTCGTGGTGGATGAATCAGAACTTGCCAGCCTTTTTCTGCAAACACTTCATTCTCATCTATACAATGAAAAACTCCTGGTTTGCATGGCTGACCTGCTTTATTCCTTTTAATAAAATTAAATGCTTCACAAGCAGTTGCGTTTTCATCACCACAGAAGCCTCCTTTATAATTCCCGGGGTGCCAAGCAATTTTATAAACTAAATGAGAACTGTCATTTGTTAATGTTGTCAAGTAAGGCAGATCATTCCCTGTCTTATTTTTGTATTCATCATTTATAATCGTTAGAAGTTCTAAAGGTATTTTTGTAATATAAGCACCTTGTCGAAGTTCTAAATCCCGGGTATAAAAAACGTTCAGATTATTTTCTAAGATTTTTTTAAGTTCCTCTCTTCGATCTTCATTTAATATATCATCTCTTCCAATAGGAACGCTTAGAAGTTGATAATTTCTCAATTTAATCAAATAGCCAGGCCTATTTCCTGTTCCATCATCCCATTCCGTTCCGGGTAGACATGTAAAACTTGCATCACATTCTTTCTCTACTATAGAAACCCCAACAATAGCATCATTATCAATGAGATGAAGAATAATATCTCCTTTTGTTATTACTCTCATATTACTGTAGATATCAGCACCTCTTCTATCTGCTTGTGGCGACCATAAAGCCTTACCTAATGAATATTCACCAGCTTCTCGATCAGGCCTATTCTCTACAATCGTTTTTTCTAACCAAAAACTTCTTTTTTTTTTAAATTTAACTTCTAATCCTTTATTTCTTAATCCTTCCACTAATTTGTTTAAATCATAGTCATATACACAAATCCCAATTGTACCTGGAAGGGCTACTGCGTCATCAAGAGGTTTAGGTAATAATGTTCTGTTAAAGTTTCGAGGTTTTTCCCACCAACTAACTTCTTTTTGATTTGCATAACCAACATCTCCATTAGGATCTCCAACCTTATTTTCCTCATCAAATTGATACTTACCTATAACTTCTCCGATCATAGCGACAATATTATTTGTTCTATAAGCAAGTACAATATCTCCAATGTCAACATCATCTCTGAACATTAATAACTGACTAGCGTCTGAAGCACTTTCAGCTGGCGTTCGCTCCCAAATATCTTGGCTTATCTCCTTAATTTCTTCCTTAGATAACCCCTTTAAATTACCAAAATCAGACCAACCAACTGCAATAACCCCTTCCTCATAATAAAGCTCAGATGCTCTCTCAGGATCTTCATGATGAGTCACAATTCTCACAATTTTCATTTGCTAATCTTCCCAATACACGTTTTTCAAAAAATAATGTTCTCTCTCTACTCATCTTAAAAAAAGAACTTAGTTATATTATAAATTCTTCCATCTGTAAATTAAATTTTATAATAAATCTTTTTAAACAATCTAAAAATTATCAAACAATAAAATGATTATTATAAAATGAAATTTCTTTTTTATTCAATATTTTTTTAGCTCCTTTACAGTATTTATTGTGCCCTTTCTTTATAGTTTTTAATTTGATTTTCTAAAAATGCTATTTTTCTTTTTAAATAATGTTTAATGAGTTGATCCAATTCATTCCAATCTAATCTAATATCAAGAGCATGATTCCATAATTCTTCAAAAGGTGGAGGCTCTACAACCTTGGTTAAAATGTTATCCCACTGATCAGCTTTCAAAGAATTGATCGGAGGTAACATAACAAAAAAATCTTCATCATTTTCTTTTTTTGAATATATAAATCTCCCATGAATAGTTCCAGATATTTTGGTATCCTTAAGAATCCGAAGTTGAACTGAAATTCCTTTTGATCTAAGTTCACTTTGAAATTTTGAAAATTCTTCTCTAAAATTTTTTGTTATTTTATCATCAATAGCTCTTAACAATTTAATATTGTCAATATCAACTAGATCATTGTCTTCAATTGCGTTGAAAATCATTTCAAATATTTTTTTTGGAAAATTTTTTTCGAGCCAATATAAATGCTTATGACAAGATCGGAGACATTTTTTAAATGATAGAATGTTTCTATAAGGGCGATCAGAAGTTATAGCAAAAATACCAGTTTCCTGGACTCCTTCAATTGTTGGTTCAGTAGCTTCTAAGAGAAGTTTTACTGTAGAATCTATCTTGTATATTCCTATTCCATATTTTGCGCATTCAACGAATGTATTAAAAAAATAATTTAGATTACCCACTAACCCCAAATATATTTGGATTTTTGGTAAAATATTTCTAGTTTCAACATATTTTTTTAAGTAAAATTTAGGGATCTGGTCAAACGATAAAATATCTAAAATAATGTTTGCCTTGTTTTTTGCATATATATGTGGCCTCCAACGAGCAGAATCAGATACAGGCACATCATATAAAACAGTTAAACCCTGTTGTTTAAAAAATTCACCACATACTTGTTTATATTGATTGATAATATCGTCTTCCACGAAACATCCGCCTTTATAAACGTGATTCGGGGTATTTTGATAGATTTTCTTCAATAATTTTCTTTAAGTTTCTAAGCGATGTTAGAAATTTTTCTCTTTTAGAAAAATTTTTGAATTGGCTTACTGGAATATTCTGAATTTGCTCAATTAATTTAAAACATAAATCTTCAATATTTTTTGCTTTAATTAAAGGTTCAGCAACTTTATCATAAGCTTCATTTATTTTGTAATCCACATCTTCTATTAACTGTATTAATACTTTCTGAACTTCTTCATCCAATGCACCATACCGAGTTGCACCAATTATTTTAGGTATTAAACGAAAATCGATAATATCAGATATTACATTTTTTTTACGTTTTTCAATAAATCGATCGATTATTCCAGTTTTAGAATATTTTTCATAAATATCTCTATGAAATTTTTTAATTGATTTTAAAGCTCGGTTTAATTCTAGAAAAAAATCTTCTGTAAATTTGAAATCACGAGGTTCTCCAGATTCATAGTATTGCAAAATCATATTTTGATATTTTTGTGATAAATCAATAAGATCTTGACACCTATGAACTGTTGATATTGACATGCCTGTAAGACGAGCAATATCCTTGTCACTTTTTCCTTTGAAACTAACATCTTCAAGCAAGACTTGTAATTTCAAAGCTGTTGGCATTAATTTCCATTGTTCTCTAATATTATGAATATTAAACATTCTGAGTATATTTTCAATTTTATCAGGTTTTTGAATTACATTTACGGGCACCATAGCTAGATTTAATCTTCTTGCGCATCTGAGTCGTCGTTCACCATCTAATAGCGTATATCTACCAGGTTTATCATGAAAAACAATAAGTGGAACTAGTATTCCAACCTCATCAATTGATTTTAATAATATCAATAATTCCGTTTCATTAAATATTAATCGTGGATTTTCCAAATTGATGTCAATTAAATCGACAGAAATTTTATCAACTTGGCTTTCTTTTCTATTTGACAAACCTCTCAATCTCTTATATATTAATCAGATATTAATTAATAAATTACTATAATATTTACTGAAAAATATACTTTAACTTATATTTCAATAAAATATTCTTCAACATATTTGATGAATTTAGAAAATTAAAATGAAATTAAGTGCACATTATATATTGAAATTCTTAGAGAATGTTTTAGATGACTATTCAGGAAGATATCAATAACATTAATGTTACTTATGATAAAAATGATAATAGGTTGGTAAAGTGTTTCTGTGGAAAAATTTGTAAGAAATCTCTAGTCCCGCATATGAAAAAAGATCATCCAAAAAAATGGAGACAATGGCAGCGAGATTTTGTACGATTAAAAAATAAGGGTTGGTCGTATAAACGAATAATGTGGAAATATAGAGCAATTTTTTCATGGGCTGTCATATATCGTGAAACCCATAAGTTGGTACAAGAAGGAAAGGTTTACCTTAAAACACAAAGTAAAAAAACAATTCTTAAATGGGATCCAAAATTAGCTTTAGAAAAAACTACAGTTTGGGATTTTAAAAATCGAGGAAAATGGGCAGTACACGACCCTGATTATCGAGGAAATTGGCCTCCTCAAATTCCAAGAAATTTGATTTTGAAATTTACAAAAGAAAAAGAAATAGTATTGGATCCATTTGTGGGTGGAGGAACGACAGTTATTGAAGCGTATCTACTTAAAAGAAAAAGCATCGGGATCGATATTAACCATCAAGCAATACAATTCACAAATGATAAAATAAGAGAAATGGAAGTTAAGAGTAAAGCTTACAATATTTTATCACAAGATTGTAAACCTATTATCAGAAAAGGTGATGCGAAAAAAAAACTTAGAGAAATACAAAAGTCAATAGAATATGGAGCAGATTCTATTGACTTAATTTGTACTCATCCCCCATATATGAATTCTATCATTTATTCGAATGATAAAGATGACCTGTCAAATATAAGCGACATTACTACTTACCTAAGAAAAATGAGTGAAATTGCTAAAGAGCTTTTCATTATGCTTAAAAAAGGTGGAATATGTTCAATCCTTATCGGAGATATTCGAAAAAAATCCAAAATTATTCCTTTAGGGTTTAAAGTTATGAAACAATTTTTAGATCAAAGATTTACACTCAAAGAACTAATTATAAAAATTCAGAATCAAGATAGTTCAACAAGGTTTTATGCATCAAGAGATCTTCCTCATTATCTTATCCAACACGAATATCTACTCATTTTTGAAAAATAAAGGAATAAAAGAAATAGAAAAACCTCAAAAAAAGTCTACCCAGTCTTTCCCTCAAAAAAAACACTTTATTGAGTAGACAAGAATGTTGATTTCCATTCGGGAGAATATTAAGTGGCACTCTCCGCACAATCGTTATTATATCGTTGATGAAATAAGAAAAACTGAATATGAAACAAATTCATTAGGATTACAAATTTTTAAAATAATCAACCGAAATGAACAAGTCTCAATTGATGATATCAGTAACGAAATCCATTCAAAATTTCCTAATCTTGATCTAAAAAATATTCATAATGATGTTCAAGATTTCGTTGAAGACATGCTGAATGAAAAATTATTAGTTGTTTCTAATCCTTCTTTAACTAGTCTTTTAAAGACATTATTATCATGTGGGGAAATTCGATTTTTTCATATTTTACTAGTTTTAATTGCAGACTTTTTAATTACTGAAAAAATTGATAAATTTTTTATGTATTCAAATTTGATCTATTATAATTTTATTTTTTTGATAGTTTCATTTGCTGCAGCACATACCGTAAATCATTACCTTGACTATGAGGAGGATCTCATAAGCGGTAAACAAAACAAGAACCCCATAATTCGAAATAATTTCAATAGAAAGGTTGGAGTATATTTTTCACTTTTTATGACTACGCTTGTATTATTTTTGGCATTTTTATCAGGATTAGAAACATTATTTATAATTATTTTTGGAGCAATTCTTGCGTTTCTTTACTCAGGCTCGAAAATTATTAAGTTAAAAAAGTTTTACATTTCAGAATATATAGCAATTCTGATAGGGTACACCGTTACCTTTTTAGCTGCAATTCGTATAGTTACGCCTATTTCATTAAAGAGTATTATTCAATCAATTTTTCTTAGCTCTTTTTTCTTTAAATGGATTCGAGTAAAAGATTTAGCATATGCAAAATCAAAATTAAAATATCAAACATTGTTTGATGTTTTTCCTAAAGAAAAAGCTCTTCAAATTATTATAATACTTTATTTTACACCAGAGATTCTGGCTTTCATTATGACACCTTTTAGGGTCCTTCCACCAGTATCATTGGGTTTCATTTTTATTTCAACATTTTTTTTCATATTTAATTTTTTAAAGAATGGTCCAAATAGTATTTATGACTCTATTATCAGCGAATCGATCCAAAAAATAACATATTTACAATTAATTTACCTAATATTTTCTTTATTCATTCAATTTTTGTTTTAAAATGAAATTATTGGAAATTTTTTGTTATTATTAAATTGAAAATATTGAGTTCTACTCTGATATTCTTCAAATAAGAATATTTTATATAAAAAAAATAAAAAAATTTAAATAATTTGATTGAATAATATAATTTTGTGATGAATATGCCATCATATAATAAACCAATTTTAATTAAAAAAAGGGTAAAGGAGCCAACAAATACAATAATTTCGTGTGGCGGTGGTGGACCTAAACCTTCTGGTAATTGGTCGACTCCTCGTGGTTGTAGCTAGTTAAGTTTGATTTAGGAAATAGCTTACTTTAAACTTACTTTAAATAAAAAATCACATTCTCCATTTTTTTTGCAAGAATTTCAATTCTGATATTTTTTAAAATGAGCTGATAAGCTGTTTTTAATTATAAACAATTAAATTAGGATTTCCTGTATAAATCTAAACAGAGATAATTTTGATGTTGCAATTTAATACTAAATTCCTTAAAAAAAGAAAAATGGGGTATATCGTTTTTTTCATTTTTCTTTCTTGGCTTCTATTTTTCTCTTGGGGAATGACTCCAATCTCAAGTGAATATGATTTCATACCATATCAACTTCGGATATACCCAGGTAATGTAGGAGATGGAAATCAAGGGCTTCATACATCTCCAGCATTACTTATCAAAAATTATACGCACCCAATTATTTCACTAAATCCAAGATTAATAGATGTCGATCTTGGATGGGGTGGTGATTTTATAGTTGACTATAATGAAGAAAAATGGATAATGATAGGTCAAGTGGAAAGTACAAATTATGCCGGTATTTTAGTTTCAAATTTTAATGAGGGTAATATTATTTATGTTTCAAATACGCTAATTAAGTTTCCAAAACTCCTATACAAAATATTACTTTGGGAAATTAAAAATTATTCGAGTGAAATTAATATTGCTTTAATGATAAGTGTTCCGTCAATTACAACAACTCTCGAATGGAATAATTTTTTCCAAAATGTATCATTAATAAGCCAAGAATTTACAGAATTGGATTTAACTTGGAATTTTATCTCTTCATACAATCTACGTAATGAAGTCTTAAAAGAATATGATGTTTTGATTCTTGGAATATTTTGGGGTGATGGCTATGATCAAACAATAGGTGGCTGGAGTACTGTTTCTAGATCCAATGCAATAGAGAATTTTGTATCAAATGGTGGACTTCTAGTTTTACCTGAAGCAGGTATTGTAACAAAAGTATTTGGTCCATTTATTGATCTTACCGAAATGTTTGCAAGAGGAAATCTTGGTTTTGTTATGATGGCTCCATCATTATCATCAGCTGTACTCTTGATTCATATTAAAAACAATATTAAGAAATTGAAGAAAAAAAAATTTATGTGGTTTTTAATAATTGCGGAAATTATAGCTAGTAATTTCTGGCCAGTTGGTACAGCATTTGCTCAAACCCAACTCTTTGAAATCTACCTAACAGCAATAACTTTTCTTGTGTCAACAGCTTTTTTGCTAACATTTATTCCGTGGCTTATTCTTGGATTCTATGTAATATACGATTTACAAAAACATCAAAAATAGATCAATATAATAAATAATAATTTAATATCATATGACATATACGAATTGAATTTTGAAGGAAAGACAATTTTTTTCCATAAAAATGTGTTTTGTTAAATCACACGATATGTTACTTCTTACACGAACTAATCAACTTCGATCGATTGATTCGAAAGCTAAGATTGATTAATTAAAAGTAGTTTTCACGATTTTATTAAAAAAATGGGGGTTTGCGGGGGTTATCTTCTTTCTCGGGTGATGTCTCCAGCAACTGTTACATTTCACCAAATGTATTTTCAAGAATCTTTAAATTTCATTGAAAAACAAATCTAAATTGGATGAAAATACCTAAAAATAAATTAACCTTAGGTCTGGAACATAGGTAACTCTGATTACGCTGAGGAAAACCTCAGTATGTCTCCTTTTTCTTGATTTCAAGGCTTTTTTGTAGAGGGTGCACAAAAAAGAAGAGTATATTAATTCTGAATTTTGAAATACAATTTTCCAATATTTAAAACTCAAATGTTTTTTATAGCCAAATATAATATTTTTAATATAGAGTAAAACATGTTTTCTTTAAATAAAAAATTGAAAATGTTCACTATACTACTACTTTTCGCTACAACATTGCTTTCTTTGAATACTCTTGGTATAAGTGCAGCTGGACCTTTAGACATGGAGTACAGTTACAAATGGTCTAGTTCATCTACTATAGCAGTTGATGTGGTTACTTTTGATGTCGATAACGATGGAATAGTGGAAATAATCACTGTCGGAGTGGTTTCCGAAACTGAATTTGAAAGTGAAATTAGAATCACTACATGGGATGGAACAATATTCAATGTGGAGCACAGTGAAATATTTCAGGTAGACGGGCTTGGAACATATGTTAGGGCAGTGGACGTTGGCGACATTACAGGTGATGGCACTACAGAGATCGTTGTTACAGGACACATAATAGATCCTTCAGATGCTTCCGCATGGATACAAGTATACAGGTGGGATGGGTCAGTATTAGCATTGTTGGATACTGTAAAATGGACGGGAAGTTTTGCTATATCGTTTGGTGTTGAAATTGGTGATCTCGATAATGATGGATCTAATGAGGTGGTTACAGTTGGCAGTGTTAATGACGGAACAGATTCATATTCGCAAATTCGAGTTTGGAGTTGGAGTGCAGGTTTAAATCTTGAGGATAGTCAGGAATGGGCTGATGCAGGAACTGGTGCAAACTCGGCTATGGATGTGGATATAGGTGTGCTGGATGGAGATATGATGATTGCTGTTTGTGGTGATTTCTATGACACATCTCCATTTGACTATTACTCGGAGTTGACTGTTTGGTCATTTTCATCAAGTCTTAATCTTGAAGATAGGGAAACTTGGCAGAATCCTAATTGGATGGAATGTAATGGCGTTCACATTAGTGATGGAAAAATATTCACTGTAGGTGAATTTAATGATGGCGTTAATCTTAATGGACAATTAAGAGTGTGGAGTTGGGGAAGCCTAACTCTTGAAGACAGCAAGGAATGGTTCGATGGAGATTTCACTGATGGAAATAATGTATATTCAATGGATCTGGATGGGGATGGTGAAATAGAGATTGTTACTGTTGGGAGTTTTTATGATGGCACCAGAGATAATGCCAAACTTAGAGTTTGGAATTTCGCAATTTTACAAGTAACATTGAAGGATGACGAAAACTGGTTTTCAGTTGATCATGCTGATGCTTTTTCCGTTCATTTAGGAGATGTAGATGCTGATGGTGTACCTGAGATTATAACTTGTGGGTACGCGAACAACTGGGAAACTGGTCACATAACCATATGGTCATATCCAGATAACACAGATCCAACCATATCCAATTCAAATCCAACCTCAGGTAGTGAAGTATCAAACACTAAACCAACCATTACAGCTACTCTTGGCGATGATTTTGCAGGGATAGACGTTGACAGTGTTTCGATAACGGTTGACGGCACCGACGTGACCTCCAGCGCTACAATAACACCTACCAGCATCAGCTATACATCCTTGTCTGACTTATCCGAGGGATTTGCCTCTGTGATAGTAACGGTCAGCGACAAGTCAGGAAACGACGCAACAGAGTCCTGGACGTTCACAGTGAAACTTCCACCACCAGGAATACCTGGATTCCCATTAGAAGGTCTATTCGTTGGGATAACAGTTGCTGCAGTAGCTTTACTGCTGCTTCGCAAGAGAACAATATCAAGCGGTTCATTAGAACCTAACTTTTAATCCTCTTTTCTATTTTTTTTCATGTGGTCTCTGATTAGG
>JAUVYS010000067.1 GCA_030602965.1 Candidatus Bathyarchaeota archaeon
TTCCTGGTGGCGGCTATTCAGTGATATACACCTTCGCAGGAGCCAATGGTCCTTTTGATGTTGCTGTTGATGGTGCAGGCAACTACATAGTCTGCGAGTATGGGACTAATACTCTTTCTAAGGTTACTCCTGGTGGCGGCTATTCAGTGATATACACATTCGACGTAGACACCGAGCCCACTGGTGTTGCTATCGTTACCCCACTTCCTACTTCAAAACAAGTGGGAGGAGAAATCTTCACAGTTGACAAGTTAGCAATTCTAACCCCCTATCTCATAATGGCGATAGTAGTTCTGACTACCTTTACAGTGATTGTCAAGAGACGAAAACAGTAGAGCAGACCATTTTTCTTGAATTCGAATAGTCCAGTGACTACCCGACTTAAAGTATAAGGCAGTCGGGGGGATACCATTCCTCTCTAAGTGGTAACCAAACCCCCATTTTTTTCAGTTTGAAAATTACTCTGATTAGGGCTGACGAGAACCCTCAGAGTGACTACATTTTACAAGATTTTATGATTTTTTCAATCGCGCTATCAACGTTAATTATTAGGTCGGATCGGTGCTTATGTATGGTAAGATGGGTGCTGTTAGAATACTGGCCTTCAATTAAAGAGAATATTCTAAGAATACAAAACTATCTAAGGAGATTATTTAGAAGTAGCATAAACATCATCCCTAGAAGTAGGCTTATTGATACTGTATGTTTATAGCCATATTCGTGAGCGATTGGTATAAGTTCATCAGCAGTGATGTAAGTCATAACACCTGCAGCAAAAGCAAGTGAGAAGCCAACTATTTCAATTGGCGCGTTGATGAGTATTAATCCTCCTAAAAGTGCTCCAAAGGGTTCAGCTAATGCTGAGACAAATGTTGCGAAAAGCACATTCTTCTTACTACTGCCTGCCAAAATCAGTGGAAAAGCTGTTGCGATGCCTTCTGGTAGATTGTGAAAGAATATTGCTATAGCAAGTAATGTTCCTAGCTGAGGAAGATGTGAATAACCTACACTTATAACTATACCCTCAGGAATATTGTGTAGTGTAACACCAAATAGTATCAATAAACCTGATTTCAACTGTTTTGCTTTAACGATTCCATTCTCTTTTGTCCCTAATTCTAGGTGAGGTAGAAAAGAGTCTAGAATTATCATCAAGACAGATCCCGAGATAAACGCAATAGTAACATTGAGATAAGATAATAGACTAAGAGATTCAAAGAATAGATTTAAAAAAGAAACTACGAGCATGACGCCAGAGGCAAATCCCATAGAACCAGCAATTAATCGCTCATTTGGTTTTTTGAAAAGGACGACAAAGATTCCACCTATGATAGTGGCAGAGCCTGCTAAAACACTTAGAATTAAAGCTTCTCCTAGCATCTAAATCATTAATGACTGGAATACTTGATAATTTAAGCCTTACAAAAACGTATGGATAAACATCATTCAAATAAAAATGAGTCTAGCATTTTCTTTTCTTTCCTTTTTTCTTAATGATCGATGGTTTCTATCGGTGGCCTGTCTCTGATTAGGACTGACGAGAACCCTCAGAGTGATTGATTTTGTTATTTTTTAATAATCTACGGATTCTAGTAGTCGGGGGTATACTATCGCTCAAGCGTGAATTTATACTAGTTCCCCATTTTTTTATTTTTATGATTTTTATTTTAAACGGTAATATTTCTATAAAAATTAAGATCCATAATTCAATAAATAAATATCAGAAGGACACAGAGACTCTTTTAAACCCCTTCACAATTTTATATATTCGCAGTTTGGGTTTCGAATTTTGACTACGAATTTATCTCCTCAAGCCAAGGAGAAATGGGTTGAAGTCGTTGCTTGTCGTTCAAAACATGAAAAGATAAAGTTGATGAAGGAGTTCATTTCCGTTTGTCCTAAACACAAAGGCACAAGTAAGCTTCTAGTAAATGTTAAACGCAGCATTGTATCATTGCAAGATGAAATTGAAAAGACAAAAACTCGCAGAAAAGGAGGACGGGGAAGAAGCTTCTCAACACCAAAAGATGGCGCTGGACAAATTGTTATTTTAGGCCCAACAAATGTTGGAAAAAGCTGTCTATTATCAGCACTGACAAATGCGAATCCAGAAATAAACCCTGTTCCTTTCACAACTCTAAAACCTGTTATTGGAATGCTTCGGCATCAAGACATCCAGTTCCAGTTGATAGAGGCACCAGCGATTATTGAAGGTGCGGCTAAAGGAAGAATGGAAGGTTCAAGAATTTTAGGTCTTGCAAGAAATGCAGATGGTTTAATTTTAATGGTAGATTCACAAGATCCCGTTGCTCAGTTTAAAATGTTACATGGAGAATTAGATGAAGCTGGTATTCTGATAGAGAAGCCTGAAGGCGAGGTCAAGATTCAAAAGAGAAGTATGGGACGCAAAGTTCAGGTCATTGGAAGCAGAGGGCTTGTTGACTGCACCGTTAAAGACGTTGAACGTCTATTCATTAGCTATCGTATTTACTCCGCATTAGTAAAAGTAACAGGAAAAGTACGACTTGATGATATCGAGGATTCATTATTTTCCAATTCAATTTACAAACCAGCTTTAATCATCGTTAATAAAAAAGACACTGTGAATGGAGAAAATAATATACTTCGTCTTAAGAAAATTGGAGAAACATCTCCAATGCTCTTCGTTTCATGTGAAAATAAACAAGGTCTAGACAAAATAGGAGAATATATCTTCCAAATGCTCAAAATAGCACGTGTTTATTGTAAGGAGCCATCAGCCAAAAAACCATCAGACAGACCACTAATAGTGAAAGAACAAGCAAAGGTTGCTGATGTTGTTAAGAAACTAGGTAAAGAGCTCTATGAAGAATTTAGGTATGCTCGGATATGGGGGAAGAGTGCCAAATATCCAGGAGAGAAAGTTGGATTAGAACACACGATGAGGGATGGCGACATTATCGAAGTTCATTAAAAAAAGTTTTCAATCTATTCCCTTTTTCGTCCAAAGCATATACTTTAGTCAGTTTAAATTCACGGAATCAATGGTTATTGCAAGAAATCTTGACGCAATATAGGGTATGAACCTGAAATAAGTTAAGATAGCAATGAAGTATAGTAAGTTCTGCTGAAAACGCTTTAAAGACACGCCAACACAAAACCACAATACATAACAACACATGAAAAAGGTTTGTGAATATGAAAGTTTATGTCATTAAAGCAAATGGTCAAAAACAGTTGTTCGATAAAGAAAAAGTTGTAAGATCGAGCATGAGAATGGGTGTAAGTAGAAAAAATGCTGAGATGATTGCTCAAAATATTGAAAAAAAAATATACAATGGTATCGATACTAAAAAGATTTTTCAAATGGTATTAAAGCAGATTCATAAGTGTAAACCTAAAACCAAACATCAAATTTGTTTACGTAGAGCTTTAGCTTTGATAAAACCGATGCCAGACTTTGAGCATTTTATTCAAATCATTCTTAGTGAAAATGGTTACGATGTCACGCCTAATAGAATCATTAAGGGTAAATGTAGTGAACATGAGGTTGACGCTATTGTGGTTAAAAACGGTGTAAGATATATTGTTGAAGTGAAACATCATTTCAACTACCATACTCCGACGGGTTTAGACGTGGGTCGTATTGCTTTCGCTGTGCTTGAAGATATATCAGAGGGTCATAGTCTTGGGTTGAATGATCTGAAGATTGATAAAGCTATGATAGTCTGTAACACCAAACTTTCATCGCACGCAAAAAATTATACTAGATGTAAGGGAATAGATCATATAGGTTGGAATAGTCCAAGAGAACGCGATTTGCAAATGATGATAGAAGAGAAGAAATTATACCCACTAACTTATTTGAACGGATTAAAAACTTCAGATATTGAAAAATTCAGTTCTGTTGGAATTATTTTATTAAAAGAAATAATTGAGAACAATCTAAGCATTTTAAGAAAAAAAACAGGACTTCGTAAAGATCAACTTTCATTAATGGTTGAAAAAACAGAAAAAATTCTATCGAATAACTAAATGTCGTGTACACGATAAAAGATTTATTGCTGTTAAAAGAGAATACTTTCTGATCCATCAGCTTTAGTTACAAAAATTTTCAAAAGTATTCACAAAAAAGATCCAAAGAATACTATCTTTTAAAAAGATTTTTGAAAAAAAAGTTAGAAAAGGTGTTTAAATAGAATATTCTAAAACACCATTTATCACACAGTTCGATTTTATCTTTATATTTGGCCATACACGGGAGCCTGATTCAATATTAACGTGATGTCCAATTACACAATTTGCACCAATCATAACATATTGACCTATATTTGTTGACGGCCCAAATTTACAATTCTCACCAATTAAACACTCATTAAATTTGGAATCTTCGTCACTTATTGTATGTTTAAATATTATTGCGCCGGATAGTCGATTTCTTTTGCCAATGATCACACCCTCTTCAAGAACAGTATTAGACTTGACAACAGAGTCTGCTCTGATTTGACAGGCTTTGCCAAGAAATACTGGACCGGTTATCTTAACTCCTTCTTCAATCGATACATCATCTTCTATAATAACTGGCCCGAAAACTTTTCCTTTGTTTTCAACTGTTTCAGATATTTTTGGTTTCTTTAAATTATTTAGCATCCAATTATTTGCTTCAAGAAGGTTTACAGGATGACCTACATCAATCCAGAAACATTCTTCTTGGTAACCATAAATATTGTGATCTAACTCAAGGATTTTTGGAAACAGATTTTTTGAGAAGTCATAAGCTTTGTCTTTAGGGATATGATCTAAGATTTGCGGTTCAAAAATGTAAAGTCCTGTGTTAACAAGATTTGAAAAGCAATCTTCAGGTTTTGGTTTCTCAATAAATTTTACTATTTTACTCTTTGAATCTAATTCTGCGATTCCATAAGATGATGGATTTTTTACATGAATCAAAGCAATAGTGGCAATGCCATTTTTTTCTCTATGGAATTTTAAAACTTTTTTCAAGTTTAGATTTGTAATGTTATCACCCTGAATAACTGCGAACGTTTCATCTAGATGTTTTTCAACGTTCTTTATGGATCCAGCAGTTCCTAATGGAACCGATTCTTCAGGATAAGTTAGTTTTACACCAAATTTTTCGCCATCTTTAAAGAATCCTTCGATTTGATCTCTCTTGTAATTTGTCGTGATAAAGACATCATCGAATCCGTGTTTAGGTAGGTACTCCAGAATGTGTTGTAAGATTGGTTTTCCAGCTAAAGGAAGCATAGCTTTAGGGCGAGTTAATGTTAAAGGTCTAAGTCTTGTACCATAACCACCAGCAAGAATTATTGCCTTCAAACTTTAACCTTCACCGCATTCGCCTCAAGTTATATGTATGAAACAATATTTTTTTCATATAGAGTGTTTCTATTTTTTATACATTGCCGCCTTTACAGTAGTTTAGATCATGAAAGCATAATTAGATCTAAGAAAATAAATATAGTCATAAAAATCGCCCTTGTTCAAAGGTTTGTTGAAAATAATATATGATGTTATAATTCTTGGTTCGGGACCAGTTGGATTAACAGCTGCAATTTATACAAGTAGGACTCGTTTGTCGAATTCTCTGGTATGGAAGCATGCCGTTTGATTAAAGGTGAAGAGTTACCAGGATAAACGATCATTCCTTCTTTTAGAAGAAGCGAAACATCATAGGATTTCACCATTTTTCTCACATCCAAATATTCTAACGATGAACACGATATTATAAATAATAATTTGAAATAATAGCCTAACACTCAAAAAAAGACATGTGAAAAATATGGAACATGTTTTAGAAGTAAATGCAGATAACTGGGATAAAGAAATCCTAGAATCAGAAGAATTAACAATAGTCGATTTTTGGCACGAACGATGTATTTGGTGCAAGAGATTAGAGCCCATTTACGATGAGGTTGCAGAAGAATACAAGGGCCAGATGAAGTTTACAAAATTGAATGTTTTAAAAGATAGTGAAAATCAAAAGGTATCTGTCAAGTACGGAGTTATGGGTACTCCAACATTACTATTCTTCTGTGGAAGAGCGGTTGAACCTGTCGAGAGAGCGGTTGGGTTTCAACCAAAAGATCGACTTAAACAATTGATAGAAAAAGTTATCAACAAACACAAAGACTGTGTGAAAAAAAGCTCAAAACTCAAAATCTAAAATAAATTTTCTTTTTCAGTATTATCAATTTGATAAAAGGTAAATGCGTCATGAAAGATCTTGATAATCTTTGTGTTAACACGATACGTTTCCTATCCGTAGAGGCGGTTGAAAAAGCACGTTCAGGCCATCCAGGAGCCCCACTTGGAATGGCGCCTATGGCGTATGTACTCTGGGACAAGGTTCTACGCTACCATCCTCGGAATCCAACATGGTTTAACCGGGATCGTTTTATCCTTTCAGCTGGACACGCCTCAGCTTTACTTTACTCTCTCTTACACCTCTATGGATATGATTTATCATTAGAAGAACTAAAGAATTTCCGCCAATGGGAAAGCAAAACCCCAGGTCACCCAGAATATGACCCCGTCGCTGGAGTAGAATTGACAACTGGCCCTCTAGGTCAAGGTTTTGGCATGGGCGTTGGAATGGCTATTGCTGAACGATTCTTAGCTAGTAATTTTAACCACCCAGAATATCCCGTCGTAGACCATTATGTATACGCCATCTGTTCTGATGGTGACTTAATGGAAGGTGTTTCAGCAGAAGCTGCCTCTCTAGCAGGAACATTCAAACTAAGCAAACTCATCTACCTGTACGATGACAACAACATATCCATAGAAGGAGATACGGACATCACTT
>JAUVYS010000102.1 GCA_030602965.1 Candidatus Bathyarchaeota archaeon
CAGAAGTCTGCGTATCCCAGTAACAACTTGTAAATGACCCAGCATAAGTGTATCCTGCAAATCCACCCACATCATCAAGTCCAGTCACACTTCCCGTGGAGTAACAATCTTGGATTGAACCATCTTCAAAGAGACCTACAAACCCACCGACATTATAACCAGTCGCATCCACGTTTCCTGTGGAGTAGCAATCGAGAATTTCCCACCCCTCCATATAGTATCCTACAAAACCCCCTACCTCATCATCACCACTGACACTTCCAGAGAAGTAACAGTACTCAATTTCATAATTCTCATTCCATCCTACAAACCCACCCACATCATAATTACCAGTCACACTTCCTGTAACGTAACAATCTGCGATACAACTTCCAGACCCAGCTTTGTATCCTACAAACCCACCCACATAATCATCACCCGTTATCTCAACATCGACAAGTCCAACCTCCTCTATATCGCTATTAGGACCAACATATCCAAACAAACCCACATAGTCTTCAGATGGACGGTTAATGTAGAGATTACTAATAACGTATCCTTCACCATCAAATTGACCTGTAAACGGAGTGGTACTGTCTCCGATTGGATCAAAGCCTAAGCCACCATTCCATGTTGATGTATCAGAAGCATCAATATCATTACCCAACACGTAATATGCGTCTAAGTCATCTTCCATCTCCTGCAGCTGATCCACATTCGTTATGACATACGGATCACCTACCGTACCCGAACCTGAACCACTGAACGCTTTCACCATCAGAAATCCAGAGCTGTTTACGATGGAAAAGACGAGGACCGCTACCAAAATGAAACAAATAGTAAGATTCTTTCTCAACTTCATACCCATCTTAGATTCATAATCAAAAATATAGTAAATACTCATCTTTTCATTACTAAATAATAATAACCTTTTCCATTAAACTAAGAAACACAGAAAAAAAAGATACAATTATTGTCTCAGAACATAATCACTCTAAGGAATCCCTTAGTCCAATCAGAGACATACTGAAGCAACCTCGCGTGTGAATAACACTTATATTCTAGATTTCCTTTACCTCACGCGGTATATCAAATACATCAATAAGCCGACTAAAAGTATGGACTTCGGGAGATATCTCCATATGCTTTCTGGCATCAACATTGGGCATAAAACATAACCGATGGCGAAAAGTTATTACTGATAGAAAGATATTATCTGAAATACTACAATAGGATTCTAGAATCGTTCATATGGGTTCTTTTTTGCCTATCGACCCGAATTTTCAGAAAAATAGGAAGAAAGTTGGCAAAGAAAAAGGCATAGCGATTTGGGGGCCTGTGAACCCACCTGAGAAATTAGGGATTCGGGGATGTAGCGGTTGACTGGGATCTCTGTACGGGATGTGGTGTTTGTCTTGAGGGTTGTCCACTGCAGTTGTATGATTGGATGGAAACTTCTAATCACCACATCTCAGAGAAAAAGGTGTTTCCTGCCAGGGAATTAGAATGTGTACAATGTTATACCTGCGAAACTCAGTGTCCTGTGCAAGCGATAAGAATCGTTTTTTTGCGGGTGAAGACAGTAAATAGTGCTTAGACAAAGCGAATATTGGCACAAGTGGAGGAGTTTACGTACTCTTCTATTCAAAGGATAATTTTTCTGTCAACTGGCTGCAACTTGGACTCTTTTGACTTGGAAAGGCGGGGTATACGGTAAATTGAAATAATTAAGTTGCTCTTCAATAGTTTTTGGTTCTTGGAGTAATTTTTTAATATCTTCGACATGAACCGCGCCAACAAAAGCAAGAATTTTCGAATCCTTATCTTTATTGAGGTTCTGTTGGATTATCCACGCAAGTCTGGCGGCCATCAAAGCATTTCTTTCATCGATTAGGACCTTCCAGATTGATGGTTGATATCTTCTCAGTATTTCTATTCGTTTCTTAGAGTTTTCAATGACATGATTTTTGTAACCATGTTCCCAAAGCCAAATGGGGTTCTCTGGAAGACGAAAAATAATTTGTTGCCTAGGTTGAATTAATTCTTTGAAAGTCAGATTGTATCTTATTCTTTTTTGGATCTCTTTTTCAGACATGTCAATGAGCCATATGTTTGCATCGACATTTCCTAAAGCTTCAGTAGCTCCAACAAATTCACATTTTTCATAGCAAAATCCTCGTCTTGGACATCTTACACAGGCACTATTCAATAGGTTGAATCTTGTCGAATCTAATTCGATAGCAATGTCTTTTGGCTTTTTATTTTTAACCGTATTATGAACATCGTTGAGACTTCTTTTGGTGAAGTGGGCGGTGCCCACAAGTTCAACATGTTTACTATAGTTGATGTTATGGATTATGGGTTGCTTATTCAATCTTTACATTCCAAGAGGTTTTCTTTTTAATTTCTTTTGTTTTGGGTATAGTGACTTCAAGTACGCCATTATTGTATTTTGCAGAAATCTTATCTAGATCAATGTTATTTGTGTGTAAATCTATGGATTTGAAAAAATTCTTAGTCATTATTTCTGCCTTTGCGTTTGTGACATTCAATTGTATATTTTCCTTTTTCTCGCCTGGAAGTTCAATGTAAAGTTTCAAGGAATTTTTTTCGTTAAAAACGTCTGTGTGTGGCTCTCGGATTTCATTTTGTTCGTTTGATAGAATTTTTAATCGTCTTTCTGGTATTGGACGTTTTTTGAAAGGAAACGGGTTGGGTGGCTCTAAAGGCTGAAAGGGTTTAATCGGGTCATCTGAAACAAAGTATCCTCGGAAGACATAACCTTTGATCCCGGGTTTATCAATTTTTTCAAAATTCCATTCTCCTTTAAGGTCTCCACTTCTTATTGCTTCTTCAATATTTTTCATTCTTGTTTCAATGTTTTCGCTAAAATTTTTTCTCAGATTTTCAAACTTCCTGAAAGACTTATCTATGTCAAAATCAAAAAACGACGTCATTATCCATTTTCACCTCCATGTTGAATTTCTTAATTAAAAGTTAGGAACATCATTGTGTGTTTTTGTGAAAAGATGCCTAAAGTTTGCTTTGATTAAAAATCACACGACCATCTCTAATCAGTTACCGAGAAGTAATTACCATATGGTAATATATAAACTTATTCGAAATAAATTAGAATTCTTCCTTATACGACTTTTGATTAATACGCAATTAATTGAAAAAAGTAATTATTCATTAAATCCATTAAAGGGTGATGGACTTTAGAAAAGCTTAAAATAATTTAGACTTGGTTTGAATATGATCGTTCAAATCCAATCGACAAGACTCTGTTCTTGAGGTTAATGTGTTGAAAAAAATTGTCATGAAATTCGGAGGCGCTTCATTATCAAATGGTGAAAATATTCGTCATGTTGCCAACCTGATCAATGATTATTGCAATCAAGGATATTCGATAGTTGTAGTTATTTCTGCATTGGAAAGTGTTACAGACAAACTTGATCAAGCAGCTGAACAAGCTAAAATTGGCAATAAAGAGTACATTAAACTTTTCAAAGAAGAAATCATGGAAAAGCATTTAATGGTTACGAAAAGGGCAATTAAAAATAGACAAATTGAAGAAGAAATTGAAAATATCATTAGAACGACAATAAATGAACTTACAAAAGTATTAACTGGAATTTTTTACATCGGAGAGTTAACCTCAAAATCGAGAGATTATGTTCTTTCTTTTGGAGAAAGGTTATCTACTACTATCGTTTGGGGGACCTTGAGAGATCTCAGAATAGATACGCAATATTATACAGGTAATGAAGCGGGAATAGTGACAAACGATAATTTTGGAGAAGCAACGCCGCTACTTGAAGTAACTAAACGTCAAGTTAAAAAGAAGATTGAACCTTTGTTAGAAAAAGGGATAGTACCTGTGATTACGGGTTTCATAGCAGCAACTCAAGATAATGTAATTACATCGCTGGGAAGAGGTGGGTCAGATTATACTGCTACTATCATTGGAGCATCAATACGTGCTGATGAAATTTGGATATGGACTGATGTAGATGGACTAATGACCTTTGATCCGAAATTACTCACAAGTGCAAAATTAATTCCTGAACTTTCTTTTCAAGAAGCAACAGAAATGACAATTTTTGGAGCAAAATCTATGCATCCAAAAGCACTGGAACCTGCAATGGAGAAAAATATACCTGTTAGAATAAAAAACACTTTCAACCCTAAAAATCCTGGAACCCTAATTCTGGATGAACTAAAAATCAAACGTGGTGAAATTGTTAAAGCGATTTCCTTAGTGAAAGATGTTGCGTTAGTCAATGTTAGTGGAGCTGGGATGGTTGGAAAGCCAGGGACTGCTGCAAAAATTTTTCAAGTATTGGGAGATGAAAACATTAACATTTTGATGATATCACAAAGCATCTCAGAGGCAAGTATTTCATTTATAATTCGTCGAAACTCATTGAGTAAAGCATTCAATGTATTAAACGCTGCTTTGTTAGATCGGGGTTTGATACGTGAAGTTTCAGTGGAAGATGATGTCTGTGTTGTTGCTGCTGTTGGGGCTGGCATGAAGAGCACGCCTGGTGTGGCTTCTAGAATATTTTCTGTAATAGCAAGAAGAGGAATTAATATCCGAATGATTGCACAAGGCTCTTCTGAGCTTAATATTTCCTTTGTAGTCAAAGAGACGGAAGGTGTTAATGCGGTTCGAGCAATTCATGAAGAATTCAATTTAGATCATAATGGCTTCCTAGATTTTTGATTTCTTCTGTGATCCAATGTAACTATTAACGTGCCTTGAGACGAATTTATATCCCTTTTTCTTTAGGGCTCTGTTAACTTCTAATGGAATATGTATGCTTGAAAAAGATTCTTTTTATGTGGATACCGGTTGATCGGGGTAAGGAAAAGATTTAAAACGTTATGCTTACTTATGCATATCGATTTGAACGATGGATAAAAAAATCGTTATCATTACTGCCTTCTTCACAATTGTAATTCTTTCAGCTGTGTTAAATTACGCTGTGTCTGTTCCCCAAGGAGTAGATAAAGAAGATTCAGAGCTTGAATGGAGTTTAAAAATAGAAGTCAATAGGGATGTCCTAAAGATATATGGTGTCAGCGAGCTGTCTTCTAGAGCTCATCCCCTAAACATAACAAGTCATGGCGAGCCACTGATAATTCAAGCAGTATCTTTAACTAGCTTACTTGAAGAGAACAACATTGACCCTAGTGATGTCGTTCTCTTTACTCCCTTAGCTTTAGATGGCTTTTATTTAGATGTCAACGGAACCCACATTCAGAATGCTTATGTCAGGATCGTTGAAGATGAAAATGTGCTGAAAGACGGGGC
>JAUVYS010000002.1 GCA_030602965.1 Candidatus Bathyarchaeota archaeon
CAAAAAAAAAAAAAAAAATGGTCTAGTCCTTTTTTAGCTTAAGACCAGCCAACAAGCCGACCCAATAACCCAAAGCATAAGCCGACATAATAAACCAAAACAAACCAACACATAAGACGACAAACAAACTTTAACCGTCCATAATGTTAAGAGCTTCGTTTACATCTTCAATAGCCGACACAATAAATTCTCTTAAACCCGAGCCTTTTTCAGTAAAAATCTCAGCATTAACCAAACCACTTTTCGCAATTCCCAACCACTTTATTATCTGAGTCTGTTTCCACGCGGGCAACGGGTGAGTTTCAAAAGCCAACTTAAAAACCTCTCTAACCTATACCTATACGTTTTGCTTGATTCGGACAATCTTCAGGGATAAACGCTTTAATGTTTAAGCAGTATATACCACGATTATTTGAGCAACCTTTACAACTCAAAGTTTTTCACCTGTCTTATCTTCTCCCTGAATAATGGAGGTTAGCCTGGGGGATCTCCCAAGTTCGAGGTCGTAATCTGTTTATCTCAGCATCAACAAAATAGCCCCAAACTTCAACACTTCCCTGAATGAAACCAAACCATTTTTTCCCCTTAAGAACTCCATCGGGAAATTCATATTCTCCCTCTTCAACTATCTCAACGCCAAACCAAAACCAACCACTAAAAGATTCCCAACCTTTCAAAACCTCTTTGTCGTCTATAAAGAGCTTAGTCTTATCGCCCACTTCCCGACTTTCAAACCGTGCCATATTCTCACCTTAACCTATACTGGAAGGTTTTGCTTAGATCTTTTCTACGTCTTGACCTAAAAGTTTCGCAAAGGCTTCGGCTGTTTGGTGGTCGTTTACTCCTTCAAGAGTCTTAAAAGCTATCTCTCGCGCTTCGCTAATACTGTATTTGATAGCTCTACCGATTACCTCAGTTAAGGCATTATGAAGAGCGGTCTTTTTCTGTTCCTCTTTTGACATCTCAAAGTCTTTCTGAAGTATGCGGTACTTCAAATATTCCCGATTATGACGAATCAAGGGTTCAAGAGATTCAATAACCAACTGAATGTTTAATTCATATTTCTTACTTTCTTCATACCTCTTCCTCTCATGCTCGTTGATAAAATCCTGTTCTTCTTCGGTGTAACTCATTTCAATCAACCTCTTCATTTTCATCATCCCAAATAATGTAATCTACTCTACTGAATGGCATAAATATTTTATTTCCATTCTCAAGAATAGCTTTTACATATAACTGTTGAAAAATCGTGTGTGCGGTGATTTGAATCTGTGCATGGCTATCTATAGTATCAGTCACTAATCTACCTGACCCCTCTTTATTTGACATGTTTTCACGAAAATATTTATTCATATTTCTTGACCTCAATCTATAAACTGAGGTTTTGCGTTAACATTAGCCGACAAAAAAAAGATATATGAAATATACGCAAAAATGGATCCGAAAAGATGATAAATGAATCGTACATCAAAGACAAAAAAAAAGAGGGAGGCAGTTAAGCCTTTATCAAGTCGCTGAGTTTCTTCAGCTTTCCAGACTTCACCCGTTCCTTAAGCCAACCAAGACCTTTATCAACCGCTTCTTTTTTGTCGTCTATCAATAAGCAAGCTCCTGAGATCGTGCTTAGTTTCTGTTTAGTGTGGTCTGTCTGTCCCTTCGGAGTCTTCCTGAACTCTCCATGTCCAGCGATCCAACTGGAAGCCATAGCCAAACCCCAAAGCGTCTTCGGTTCATCTTTGAAACGATCAAAAACCGTCTTGATTGTCTTCTTACCTAACCCATAGCTTAAGCCCATAGCCGACATAATAACCCTCATTTCTTTAGCCGACACACTAACTTTTCTCGATTGTTTTACACGGTTAAATACGCTGTGCTGATTGTCTTCTGCTCGTTTGATTGCTTCTTTCAATCTCGGTTCAAGTTCTCGAAGGCGTTCAATCCTTAACACCCGTTCAAAGTTTCCAGTGTTCAATCCGAACCTTTGAAGCCCTGACACATTCAACCAGGAGAGAGGATTAAAACACAACTCTACACGAATGAAAGATCCTATTCTTATGGCGTTTCGTGTGGTGATAGTTCCCCCGTTGATCTGGAAGCCCACCTTCAAACCTGCAACTTCTCTGATAAAATCTACTTTCCCGTACATCCCTTCAACATCCAACAAAGGAACGCCTATGATCTTCTCTGCTGTTTGATACACAACTTCGGGAGGGATCAACAAATGCTTCTGTGTGGCTACTGCCCTAACTTTCCCGTCTATTACGATAAACTGCAAAGGCTTCGAGTTAGGCGTGTGGTTTTCATCAAAGAACCCTAAACCCTTCCTTTTAATCTCTGCATCTATCTTACGCCCATGCACAAGTCTAAGATAAGACCATTTCGCACGTTTCCTCCAAACTGGAAGATCCGCCTGTGTGCCGTCTTCTAACTCTACAACACTCGGAGATTGTAAAGTTCCAACTAAAATCTGCTCCATTATTTCACTCTCACCCTATAAGTAAGGATTTTGCCTAATTTGTTTGTCGGCTTCTGTTTTTCCATCTCTTATGTATTTCTTTTCGAGTATGCTCAATGCAAAGCCTCCATATATCGCATAAACTCCCTTTAGAGACAATTTCTTGTTTTTGACATTTTTTACAAGCAATTATGAATCCACTTTTCATATCCTTGAGTACCCCACCCGTTTCAAGAATAACTATTCCACCTTTATTTTCATAGATTTCTTCAACAAGAAAGAAACTTTTTCCCTTCTCTTCATGGATCTTCATTAATTCTTTCTTTTCCAAAAAATTTTCTACGTAAGCCATTATTTCGCTTCTCCTTCTTTCTCCATACATTCTTTACATATCGGGTAAGATTCCCCGTGACCTTGACAATGAAACCAGTCCTTATCTTCAACCATATCAGAAGTCAAGTCTTTACCACAATTAAAACAGTCACCCCAAACCTGTAAGAGTTTATCTATGTCGTCTATCATTTCTCAACTTTCCCGTCTAATCTGAAGCTCCTACATTTCAATACATCTTTAAGGTATTGACGATTAGGCTGTTCTATTGAATGTTGTTCAATCTCTAAATAGTACCCGTATTTCATCTGACAGTTTCGACATCTCTCTGAAGAAAAACCACTATTCCAAACATGACCGCTTGCTTCTATCATTTCGCTTCCTCAAAACAATCTGGACATAATCGATTATAATGAAGAGGTAAATCATTTCTTCCACATTTTTTACAGGGAACATTCAAAATATCCTCCTTCAAGAGTTTATCTATGTCGTCTATAATCTTAGCTCTCTCAACATAACCGTCAAGAGTCTTTCCCTTGAAGAGATCCTTAAGTTTCTCGTTCATCTTTATTCCTCATACGTCTTATTTTTCCTTTGTACCGATAAGAACGTGGACATCTTTTCATAGTCTAGTCCTCAATCTAAGCAGGTCTTTGAATTCTCCTTATTTCGTATCCCCAAGACTTTTCAAGCAAGAGATATTTACCTTTGAAGTGTTCCCGTTTCTGTATGGTTTCAAAAAGATCCTTTAATAAACCAATAGCGTTCAATCATTCTCCCTCAATAAAGAAAAGGAGGGTTTTGCTTATCCTTGTTTATAGATCCATTGTTTAAGACGACATAGATACTGTTTGTCTTGCAGTTGTAAGATTGCTTCATGGTCTTCTATAAAATCAGAGTTGTCTGGATAGAATCGTTTCAATAGATGAAAATAGATTCTTGTCCACATACGATCTAAGGGAGCATCCATACTTGCTGTTGCGATATACGTTAATGCTTCATAATCGGTGGCTTCCGTTATTTTCTCCCCTTTACTATTCTTGATTTGTTTTAATCGTTCCATTTGGATTCGAGTCTTTTGTTCCTCAGTTATCATAGCTGACCATCCTCTATGACCAATGATAGTTCTCGGCTTCGAGAGAAGTTCAGCTAACATATCAAATATCCGTAAACCTTGTTCTCTCTGTTTAACTGTGCCTTCACCGAAAAGCAGTTTTTGTTCTTTCGTCATGGTATCTCAATCTTTACTCTGTCGTTTTGCTTAGAAAATTCTAAAGCTCCGCATAAAGCATCATTGCTTAAACTATTCAAGTAACCAAGAAGGAGTCTTCTTCGGCATTAGTACCATCATCACCCCCTAAAAGAAGTTAGATAGAGATTTTTGATCTCCTTGTTGTCCAAATAATTCTCTAGTTTTCTTCTTGAATATTTTAATCAAAGCGTTATTGATCTCTATTGGAATATTGACTATGACTTCCCCTTCACAATTTAAACAATTAGTGAGATAAGCGGTTCGGTCTTTTTCAGGATCAAAACAGAAACTATTCGAGTTGTATGTATCACATATTGGACATTTAACATTAGTCCATGCTATTTGTGTTGAGAGGATTCCAAAATTCTCATCTTTAAACTCTATACAGGGTGTTACTTTTCCCTTCCCATCCATAAACACAACTTCTTCTGTCGTCTTCTCTTCTATTGAGGGTTTCCAGTCTTCCCGTACTTTATCAAAGGTTTCTCCAAGAGTAGCCATTTCCATTTGACGCGCAAGTTCAATAGCATCATCAGCCGGTTGGCGCAAACAACATCATCTCTACTTTAAACATAGAGATTTTGCGTAGATTTCTCAATCTTTCTTCATGACCTCAGCTTTCATCTCTTCAAATTTTTTGGAATAAGATTTTTTCAGATCCAAATATTTCATTAAACGATTTGATTCATCCTGCACTCCTTCATGTATCAAAGATAGTAATGGACAAAATTGACTGAGAACTTCTCTTACCTTTGGCTTCACCTCTGGCACATAATTCTGAACCGCAAAACGTTTTTCTTGTTCACACTCATCCTTCACAGGACACAACTTACACTTCATCATTTCAACCTCAATCTATACAAAAAGTTTTTGCGTGACTATTCACCCAACAAAAAAATAATATCTTTAATAAGTGATCTTGAAACTTTCACATGATCCTCTGGTGGCAGACATTTTGAGCATCCTTTTCCTTTACACACATTACATGATTCATGTAAAAAACCTTCAAGATATTTCTGTAATTGTCTTTTTCTTTCTTTCATATAAGAGGGATTCTTTCTAACGGAAACAGATGATATTACTTGTTCAAAGTCTTCCTTCTTAACTGAACCTAAAGGTGTGAGATTAGTATCTTCACCTGACGATTCTAGTAGGGATACACTGTATGTATCAGGGCTAGTCTTATCCCAAATAAACATCAAAGTCTTATCAGAACCTAATTCCAACTCAAACATTTTCTTCTCAGTCATTATCTACACCTAACGCGTAAAGATTTTATCATAGAATAAAATAATAAAAAAAAACCCGATTACAAGAATTCCAATAAATAATATTACACCGATGATAATCCAACTTATTAGAAATATCCAAAGAGGTATTTTATATCCAACAAGCAAATAAGCTGCTATACATGCCGCTACAAAAGCAACATAACCAAATGCTAATATGAGCATGAAAGCCGATATTTTATCCATTTTTTATTTGTCCTGGGCATTTTCTTCCCTTAACATTTTTTGAATTGTTTCAGCTAATTCCTTATATTTATCATTGTACACCTTAATTTCCCATTTCCACCCGTGCAGTCCTGCTACTTCACGTTCTATCGTCATGATCCCATGCCATTTATCACGCCAACCAAAAGGAGTATATTTTCGTAAAAAATGTCCTTCTTTTGGATGAATAACTATCCACGGCGCATCGACACATGAATACAATTCGGCGATCAGATTTCCAGGTAATACTCTCTGTACCTTCTCTTTTACCTCTTTTATGGTTAGAACCTTTTTGGGTTTAACAATTTCAATCGAAACATCAACCATACTCAATCATCCTCTTCTCTATCAACTGTGCTTCATTACTCTTCATTACTCTGTAAGAGTTTTAGGGGTAGCACGTACTAGAAAAACATCGTCTTTGAGGATACCACTAATCTTTTTTCCGTGAAAAAGCACTTTCACCACTGTTTCCCCGTCACAGATTCGCACGTCTCGATCAACATCAATAATGATTTCTCTGAGATCCGGCTTCCAACCAAGAGCTTTCATTTCCTGTGGGCTAACTTTTGGTTTAAATCTAATCCACAAATTCTTATCATCTCGCATTTCAAGATACAATTCAACTCACCTACTTTATACTCAGAAGTTTTGCTTAAAAATGACCTGGAGGAGGATATTTACCAAAAAATTCTATTAATTCTTCTACAAACTTGTCAATACGTTTCTTAATTTTCTTCTTGATCGTTTTGAGCTTCATCTTTCTATTCATCTTCGGACAAACCAAAAAACCGCGAATAAACCCGAAGAAATCAATCCATCAACCTGAACTCCCATAGTTATAAACTCCTCATATTATACTGTTAATTTTTGCCTAAAAGTTTAAAGGAACGGAACACATATCTTTTTTGTGGTTAAACATGGTTTTTCTTTATGAAGATTATAAACCACAACAAATCAAATCTCCTATTTCAGATACGAGAATAGGGAGAGAACGAATAAAAAACAATCAGATAACTGGAGAAGTTCCCTATCATCCTCCTTTCCGTCCTGTTGGTCCACACTCAGTAATAGAGGAAATCGGCGGCGGTGTCGACAGTAAACACCGTCTTGGAAGAACTCAATATTGGCCTACAGAACATAAAAGCCCGGGTATAGTTGACAGTCAATGGTATCCTTGGCAGACAACAATTGAAGAAGTTTGATACACACCAACTAGAAATATTTAAAAAGAAATATTGAATAATAAAAAAAGATGATATAAAATGGTAGATTCAATAATCAGTATTATGATACGAGATCCAGTACATCCTTGTGGGCCTTACGACCGCACAGGACACTCATTTCGAGTAGATATTTTTAATTGTGACTTCACCCCCCTTTTTTATAAGGGTATAACCTACAACAATTTCCCGCTTAACGTAAAGGGAAAGAAAGGAGGTTCCATACATAGACAAATCAGAGTTCCTCCCGGTTTTTATTTGATTCGTGGTCATGCCAGATGCCATAATGTTGTTACAGAGTGGGCTATGGTTCAGGTAGGATGCGGCACAACAGTATGCGTAAACTTGTTGCCTACATCAATCCATTACTGCCTATTGAGAACCGTAGGAGCCATATTAGCCACTGATCAAGTGAAAAAAATTTACGCTAAAGAAGCAGACGAAGTAGTTCGAGCAATCAATAAACTACTAAAAAGAATGCCTAGAACCTTGATGCCTGCACCACCTACAGCCAAACAACTCGAAGAACTAGAAAACGAAGAGAAAGAAGAGGAGAAAAAAGAAGCTAGCTAAGTAGCTAGCTACCCTTTTTATTCTTAGATTTAAGAACCTACTTAAACTTTGAATATGCCTGTATCAACCCATTCATGTTTTATGATCGTCCACCAATCGATTGCTAAACCTGTTAAAACATACTCGTAAGGTAACCATCCATAACCGTTATCACCCCAACCCGTACCCCAAGAATTTCTGATGAGTAACGCTCCAACAGTATTTTTTCTGCAAATATTATTCTTAATCTGCCTATCATTGTTGTATCCAACAGCCACCACAGCATGACCTCCAAGAATCCTTTCTCCACGACATGGATAAGGAATCTTCCCATCTCCTGCTGCTTGTCTGATTGAACTGTAAACTGTAAATCCGAACATGGATGGCAGGCCAGCCGCTAAATTCGTTTTGATTCGAGCTAACAAAATGTCTTTAGGTGTAAGTGAAGGATCTAACCTCACATACTTAAGTGGTTGATAATTTTGTGCAAAAGAATAACAAAACGCGGAAGGCTCATCATCAAATTTACTGATGACATACGGCATATATTCCTCCGGAGGAACACCGAATAATCTCATTGCTCCCATAGTTGTACGGAGGTATGCTCCAGTGTCTCCAGTCCAATGAAGCAATTTCCGTGTTACCTTGTAAAGGAAGAGTCTGGATGCATCAATATGTCTTCCAAAAGCCTTCCGTTCATAATATTCAACTAAAGATATACCAGCGTTTGCTGTGCAGGAACCGAGGGCACCTTGATCCTCAATCGGTGGACACCACGCACGGAGATCCACAGCAGTTGGAAGACCAACTTTTAAAGGCTCAACAATCCCCATTGTTTCTATCATAGATTTAACTTTTTCATGTTCCAGTGTGTAATCTCTAAAATCAGGTAAATCAGGAAGCCATCCCATACTTCTTACTTCACTCATCTTTTCAACCTCACTAAAAATTATCTATTATCAATTTAAATTTTGTGTGTCCTCGCGTTTCCGTGAGTTATTTTTTAAAGACGACGATTCTTATTACTTGAGCCAAGATCATAAAGGCAACCGCGAACCCAGCTACGATAACAATTATGATTAAACTACCACTCGTTGATTCCCATACGTCCGTAACAGGAATAACTGCAATAATTAGGTTTAAGAAGAGAAATATGAATCCCATTACTAACAAGATCTTAGACAGCTTCATTTGACGCGCGATACCTAAAGAATGATGCTCATAGTTTCCATTGTTCTCGGTAAAACTACCCACGCGCTTAACCATGCATTTACATGTGGTTTCACTGGATCTGCTTCTGACACAATTTCAAAACTGAAAGTATCTTTAAAAATGGGTTGAGGATACATAGCAGCCGTTTTTTCTTCTTTTAATGCTACAAACTTGGTGAACCAATCGGAAAGATATCTGATGAAACAGCCTTCATACCACTTCATAGAAACAAAATCCACGTCTGTACTGAACATGCCGACAGGATAAAACACTACATTACTCTTTAAAGTTACACAGTGTTCCCCTACAGGCATTTCATAAGTAGGCCAACCGAAATGAACAGGTTGAAAACCTACAACTGACATACGAATTCTCTGTTCTTCTTCAATCTTAGCTGCTTCTGCTATTGCATCTTCATATCTACTTAACGCACGAACATTATTATTCATGAAATTCTGAAGAAGATTTTTAGTGCTTAATTCCTCAGTTTCAGGATATAAAAAAACCATAATTACTATTTAGTTTTTAAATTAATAAGAGTTTGCAGATACCTATGCTAATACGCGAGAATCTTCATCGGATACTTGTTTCTCTTCGCCAATCATAATACCATCCATAGAAAGTTTCTCTCTCCAAAAAATCAAGTATTAAGTATTTTCGTAAATAAATACAATAAAACTTCACAAGTTGCCTCTTAACTTTGTAAGGAAAATCTTTTGGGAATTGCCCTTTTGTATTAATCATTTCAGTCTCGCTCATGGTCTCATAGAGCTTCCTTCGTATTAATCAAGTTATACGCGTATGAATTCTGGATCTGGATTTGTGCTTCCTAAATTATTTATGTAAGATTTAACGTCTGAGGGCTATAGGTGTTGAGGTTGAATGAAACTCAGATTGATGCTTTGGATTTAACGATTGCTGCTTTGCGCTCTTACGAGAAACGAATGGGTGAACTTGTAGAAACATTCGCTGAATTGATTGTAGAAGTGACTCGCCTAGTTAAACAGGTGAATTAACATTCTTCTTCCTTTCTTGATATGTTCACACTCATATTCAACTGTACGAGTTTCTTTATTATACTTGTAAGCTAAATGACCATCAATTTTATCAAAAAGCCATGAATATTTTTGTGTTGAATATGCTCTCGCCGTTTTACTATAATCTGATAATCTAAGGGCATCAGGATATTTTTTCTTAAATTCAGATTCATTTATTGTGTTTTCCATCTTTCCACCCATGGTAGGTTTGTCTCATCCTTCAGTTGCAGTTCGTCTTGGTCTATATATGATTCTTTCAATTCGCACACGCGCGCAAACCTGGTTACTTTGTTACATCTTATGCATCTGATTACGAGTTTTTTTCCCTTTATTTTGCGAACTTCATATCGGTTGGTTCCGCAAACTTCACAATCCAATTTCAACCACCTCGAACGTAATTTTTACATGAAGATGCTATGAGTTTTAGTAAATCTTCTTTGAATTGACTAAACTTTGATTCTTCAATGACTTTACTGAGTGATGGAGCAAGAGACAAAAAAGTAGGATTTTCTGCTATCTGATAATTCGCCTTCTCTAAGATAGAGCAGCCTCGATTGCAATTACGACAACTTTCTAACATTATATCACCTCCCTTAAGCCTCGATGAATCTATTGAATTCATTCCACATTTCTAGCGCTGTATCGCCTTTTGTTGTAGTCACAATTTTTTTCCTTTTTTTCTCCTTGACTTCTATACGTAATAATCCTCTTTCCTCTAGGTCTTTAATATACCGCTTAACCTTGGGAAAGCTTACGCGCGCTCCAAAATACAGATTAGTTACTCCACAACCGCTATGTGCTAGCTCTAACATCAACATTTGAATCTCAATTTTGCTACGACGACGCATAAATCATATTCCTCCAATTCACGCCATGCCTAAGACTCAAAAACAAAGGGGTTAACGTTGCTTCAAGCCAAGAGATATCTTCAGAGCAGGGTTTCGTGCTAGAGAACATCAATAAATACTTTTTTAGCGTCATGAATCTTTATTAATTCTTTCCTCTTCGCTATCAGCCAATCCCTAAAGTTCTTCTCTCCCAAATCAGGTTCTTCACACCTAATATAATAAACAACTTGCATCATTCCACCTCCAAAGGTTTACAAACTGCGAACCAATGTCCTATATCGATAATATCATGATCTTCTATGCCTTTTCCACACTTCGGACATGGCCCACATTCAAAATAGACTTTAGCCCACATTTCGGCTGTCTCACCACGAATACGAACCTCTTCAGATTCAATCATTTCTTTTCCCAATTTCTTTTTCTCCTTCAATTAACCATAATATGATGTGTCGTGAAGACAGCCTAATTCTTGTGATCCACAGAAAGGACAATATTTCGGTTTTTCCTTAAGGTTTTCCTGCTTATTACTATCTTCTTCAGGAATCCAGGGATAAGTTGATTTTACAACCATTGGAAAATCTAAATTACATTTTTTACATGTAATCCAACCAAGACCTATTTCTCCCATCTTTTTCTCCTTCTCTTCTTCATATATCCCCTTGGAATTTTTGCGTAAAAAGGTTTAGCTAACACGTTTTCAGAGAGCTCTTTTCCCACGATTGAACCCCACCAATTAAGACGGACATTAAAAGTGAATGTGTAACCTTGCAGTTCAAAATAAGCTACACGTCCTTTACAGTCATTAAGCATCATGAGTTCATGCAGGGTGAATCCTTCTTTTGCGTAAATATGATAGCCTCTCCCTGAAGGACTACTCCTTAACTCAACAGTCTTACCAAGGTAACGAGCATTAAAATATTTTTGTAGCATACGGAATTGATTACAATAATCCATATCAACTGACTGGGCTCTTGTAGGTCTATGAGGAATGGTTTTAATCATGTTTTTCCTCTCCTACGCGCGCGTATTTTACATCTCTAAGATCAGGATGCCTTCTCATGACTTGAACAAGAATGATACTTGTATCCCACTCTTGTCTGAGATGTAGAATTTTATGATTCTGAAACATTCTTAGTGCATCACGAGAATTATCTTCTTCGCCTAGAATTTCCATGTTGTTTTCTTTGAGTAGTATGTAGTCTTTCATTTTTTATTCATTCTCCTCTGATCCTAAGTAGTGTTTTCCCTTAACATTTGGAAGTTTTACATAGAAGAGTCCGTTTTCATCTTCGAAGATTTTAGTCAATAGATTAAGTTTAGGAATGAAGAACATTCCAAGATCTTCTGTACTTTTCATCTGATCCTTCATTTTTTCTTGCGCCCTCTTTTTGCGCCTGCACGTTCTCCTAATGGAATATCTTCATCCCACGTCATATCTCCACTGTCTTTTTCTCCCGGGCTAGCAAAAACTCCACGTCTACGCCAGTACCAATCATAAAAAATAGGGGTTACTTCTTCTTTTCGACTTATTAATTCACGGATTATTTCTGGTGGTGTATCTGAATATGTTGCGCTTGGTTCTGCCGTGATGCTTCCATAGAACATGGACTTAAACCAAGTTCTGATTTTTGTTGTAGCATACGTTAAGTAATACTGTGTTCTAGATCCTCTAACGTCATAGTCTAAACTGATGCTTATTATGATAATTACGCCTTCACTTTCTGTATCAACATTGGCAGTTACAGTGACATGGTGAATTCGAGTCTCTAATATTTCATGTTTCTGTTTTAAAAAGGCTTCTTCTTCTCTAATTGATGTGGTTAAGGTGCTGATTTGTCCAAGGTAATATTCATAATTACTTCGCAGTTCAGCAAGTCGAATGATATAAGTTTGTTCTCGTTTTATCCAGCCTCGATATGCACCTAGACTTCTTCGATCCCGAGTCTGCCAACCTTCATAAGAACTTATTACCCGTATCAATTTACGGATTGATTCAAGAATACTGAGTCGTCTTATAGGAATAGGTAGAGGCCATTCATACAAACGTTCTTGAAAAATAGTTAAACGTTTACTTATCTCTTCAATTTTTTGTTGTCGATCACTTATTCTATCTTCTAAGTTTTGAATAGCTTCACGTCTAGTTTTTATTCGTTCATCTCTATCAATATCTTGTTCTTTTTTTATTAATTGAGTGATTTCATCCAAGTATGTTTTAGCAGCAGACAATTGTTCCTTAGAATCTTCAAGGATTTCTTCTTCACGAAGTATTTCAGCAGTTAATTCTTCATCTGATAACTGACTGAAATCTATAAAAGCCAACCAATCACTTTCTAGCTCAGTCTGTTTTTATCCGTCTTACTATAGGTGGACGTTTCTTCTGGAGAACACGGTATCCACAATGAGAACATTTAATGCGACCACCGCGCATTTCTAGTTCTTTATATGAAGTGTCACGTCCACATCGAATACATTTATACATTAATTCGTCTTTTTCACTCATTAATAACAAAACCCTTGTTCACGATCATATTTACATTTACGTCGAATCGGGGCGGCGCGGTTCCACCAAAGCTTCATATCTCCAGCTTCCCGTCGTTGCTGTACACGACAATGACTACGACAATACTCATTTTGTTCAAGAATATTCACTTGTCTATATCGTCTTCCCCTTAACCTTCTCATACAAAGCATACAATCTGATATAGGAGGATCGATTACGTTTTGCATCTCTATAATCATTAAAGACTGCATGAACCTTCACTATTATATACTGAGTTTTTGCTTATTTTAGCATGTGGCTGGTTTGGATAAAGATAAGATTTCGTTGGCTAAACTGTTTCGATCCAAAAAAAAATTGAATACTCCCCTGCAACGGGCATTATACAAACCGTCACTAATAGAATTATTAACAGCGGAACCGGAAGAGGACGGGGTGATCGTGGAGGATGTTGCAGTCGTCCTTAAACCTTATGGAAAAACTAAAAGTATGATAGCACGCGTTTTTCCTTTGATTGAAATCCAAAAATTTAAGCCGTTGATCGACAGAAAAAAAATAACTGGATTAAAAATAACAGTGAAGGATGGTGCGTTAGCATGTTTAGTCGCTTCGGGCTGTGGAACTGTAAGTCAAATAACAGGTTTTTTACGCGCAGTCTCAGTACATTACCCTGAATTTAAAGATGTGAAAACCGAGACGGTTGGCCAGGCTCTCAGCAGATTAGTTGCAGGCAGAATCATTCAACCTTCTTCAGATTATGTGTCTGGAGAAAAAGTGCAATGCTTATCAGTGCCTAAACAAAAAGAATTATTATACAGAGAACGATGGTGGTAACGTGCCACTGACAAAAGAACAGTTAAGATTGATTTGGGATCGTTGGAGAACAAAGTATCCCTGGGATGTTCTTAAACGTACTTTTCCTTTTCCTCAAAACCTTATTTCATTATATGATTGGTGGACAGGAATCTTACATTCAAGAGGAGTAGACATTGACGAATATGATTTTGAAGCTTATCTTGATCCAACTTTAACAAGAAAAGAACATGAACAACTCCTTGAAACATTGATTACTGCTCCTCCAGGAGAAGAAATGTATGAAGCATGGGCGCAAGAAGCCATAAATAAAATACAGGATGAAGCTAGAGAAGCCGGATTATTAGAACCGTACGAAAAAAAAATTAGAAGTCTTGAACGAACAGAAAAAAAATCCAAACGAAAATATGAGAAAGCGAAAGAATTAGAAGATGAATTACGAAGAGAACTCCGAGAAAAAGAGGGTGAGGTTGAACGATTAAAACTAACTAAAAAAGTCACTGTGAAATTCACACGTGACTATCCTAGTTTTGTCGGGTATGATTTAGAAACTTATGGTCCCTTCAAAACAGGTGAATTAACAAGTCTTCCAGAAGCAAACGCCGCCATCTTAATTGAACAAAAAGTGGCTTCTATTTGGGGTATACCTAAAATTGAAAAAGTTTTACCGGTAATGCCTCCAAGAGAATTGACAAAAGAAGAGAAAAAGAGGCTTCAAGACGTTTTTAACGCTGCTCTTTTTGATGGTTTAGGCCGGATACCTGCAAGCACTATTTCTAAGTTCAGGGTTGAACTCGAAAAAATTAAGGATCTGTCTTATGTTGAAGCAGAGAAACGTATTTTAGAGTTAGCACAAGAAATTGTTGGAATGATTATAGCCACTAAAAAAATTGTGCCTGCCAGACCGCCTAGAAAAGTTGAAGTTTATCGTCCACCACGAGAAGAAGATGAACTCTACGCTATGCCTCATGTTTCACCTGCCGAACCTCCTGAATGGCCGTTAGAACCGCCTGTAATGAAGTTTCCACGAAGCCCCTCAAGTCGAGAGGAACAAGCATTTTGGAAAGCTTTTCAGTATAAACTTCAAACGCAGGGATTTAATCCTTGGGAGTGGCAACGAGAATTTAACAATTATATTTCTAAGATGCAGTTCCGTAGCTGGAAAGCTCTTGTTAAAGCCTACGAATTGTTTGTTGAAACCATTAAGGAAAAGAAAGAGCTTCCACCGTTATGGCAGTGGAGCGGGGTTCCACCTCCAAGCTTAAACTATTTGCCAAAAGAATTAGAAAAGAAAAGAGCAGGAGCCATAATTCACTACACATCAGTATTGATTAGAAACGCTAGACGTGCGCGTGAACCTTATCAACCAACCTTAGAAGAACTGAGAGAGGATCTCGGTGATATTATGGGTATAACTAATGTAACATTTGATGAAATAAAAACTGCTTTAATGGAAGCTTACAAAGAAAAAGACGTAAGACTAATAGGGATTACACTGGAAGAGTTAAACAATTTTCTGGAAGCAACCTAAAAAGTCTACTATAAAAAAAGAAGAGGTAAGTTTACCCTAGAGTAAATTTACCTAGTCGGTGTCACGGTGACTTTCTTGTATAGTTTAGATCCTTTTCTTGCTTTTGACACGTACTTTTCTTGACCGGGGCCTTTCCCTACCATATCCCTAGAGATGATAGCGTTTCTTTCAGCTCTGCTTTCAATGCCTAAAGTCTTATGTGCGGCAACTGTAAAAGCTGCCTTAACGTCTGGATGTCCAGCACCAGGAGCACGTCGGCTTCGGGGAAATATCGTTACGTGTTTCTTAGCCGCGGTTGCCATAATCATTATTCCACCTTTCTGGCCTAGTAACAAGAGGCCGGCAGGATTAATTCGTTGCCATTTCGCGACCATTTTATATCACTGAGGGTAAATGTGGTGAACTCAGACATTTAAAACTTCCGTGAACGTGAGGGTTATTGATCTGAACAAAAAACTAATAAGTGTCTACTACGTGTTTAATTGCATGCAAACTTGTTCGGATGAAGCTGTAGCTTGGTTCTTCATGGGTGAAGGAAATGCCACGTTTGAGTGTATGCAAAGACATGAGCAAAGAGGACTTTCAGCTATTTTAGGCTACCAAGTAAGACCATATATATCAATTTCAAACACTGACTTAACCCTCATGAGGTTACTAAGAGGTTGGTTTAAAGCTAAAAAGATAAAACATAATGTGTATATACCAAAAACCAAACCACCTCGTAAACCTTGTGCGGTTTTAAAAATAGGACGCGTTGTAGATGTGAAAAAATTCTTAGAGATTATTTTGCCATACCTTATAGGACGAAAACAGACGGTTTGCCAACTTATGTTGGAATGTTTAAATAAATTTGGAAGAGAAGGATGGAGTGAGATTATAAAAACGAAGGGAATAATAACTCGTACAAAAAAAGGAAGGATCTCAAGTTTGATCATAAACTGGGATGTGGAACAAGAGAAGAAAAGGTTTTTAGAGATAATGAGATACAGAGATTACATCTTATCCATTAATAGTGGACGGAAAGCAAAAAATAACTACGCCTATTTTGCTAATCTTTGGGGGATGGAAATTGGGTAGTATTGTTCATCGTATTAAGGGTAAAAAAGACCGATTCTATCCTCCGTTCAAGATTTTTCCTTACGAAGAATTAGCTGAGGTTTTGAAGAATGATATGACCGCTTTTATTGAGGATCGTCCTACAACTAATAGTTTTAAACGAGGGACGGTTTGGAAGGCGAGTAAAAAATTGTCCGACATGCTTGGTAAGAAAGTCGCTTATAAAAAAGGATTTATGCGTCTTGACGATGGAGACGCATTAGAGGGCTACCTCTTCTATATTGAGGGTGAATCTATATAGAGATTCTTTTACATCTCAAAAATTAGCCTGTTGGACCGATGGTTCTCATTCTAACAAATTGTTTATAGACTCCTTCCAGTTGTTTTTTTAGTTCTCTCGCTTCTTCGCTTCTCAGTCCTTCAAGGCATTCGTAAAGAATTTGTACCAACTCATATTCTTTTATGTTAGCTTCTCGTCTTGCTTTGGTGAACCAGTCAGTCATTTTTGTTTTTCCGTTGAGTACATCCGTAAGTTCCTGTCTTTCTTGTACTCTGATTTTTAAGGCTCTGTATCTTGCATCACGGTCTAACCCGTCTAGGGGAGTGAGTCTTTCCACTACTTGATTCACGAAGATGGTCATATCCGGGTTTAATGATTGAGGAGAAGAAGAAATAACTGGTTGACTAGATTCAGATACAACTTCCATATTTAATGATGAAGCGAGTAATCCTTGTGTGTATGGCGATTTAAAATAGAGTTCACTGGTTGGACATTGATAAAGTCCTTGGGCGATTCGTTGAAGTTTCTGGTCACAATAAGGACAGTTACGCACTTTTTAGTCACTTGGTTTCAATCTGTATTCTATCCCAAGTTGAGCAGCGAATCCTACAAAGAATCCGAAAACTAAATAACAGATTCCTTCAAGAGTGTTTCCTGAAATAATGTTAGATATTACGGCTGGACTTGCTCCCGCAGCACCCATTAATCCAGCTACAAAAGCTCGATGATACTTATTTACATCCCAAGGCTTACCTTCATTTTCATTAGAAGAAGCATTGGTTTTCACTCTCTTTTGGAAAATAAGGTTTTGATTAAGCTTGGAAAGTTTAAAGAAAGATTTTTTTAATTCCGTTTTTTTCTCCTCCAGTTTATGATTCAATTATTCTGTATTCTGTCCAGAATTTGCCTTCAACACCTTCGATTTCTAAGAATTCAGGATCTATCAAGTAACCTTCTTCTGGTGTCGGTTCAGTGTCGCTAGGTCCAACAATCCTATACTCCAATACTGCGTCTTTTACAATTTGAATAGGCACCGTTAAATAACTCACTTTACCCCCTCCTTTCATATAGAAAAGGTATATCATCTAAAAAAGATTTATCATAGGAATAGGTTGAAAACGAAGTAACAAGATAAGTTAATCCTGCTACTCCTAAACCTACTAGCAATGAAACAACAGGTTTTTTTGTAGCAACAAGTGTGACTGTTCCCGTTCCTATTCCTAAACCTAATACTATTGGATATACCGTTGGAAGTGTGGGTGTGGCAAGTTTCTGGTACATCGAGTAAGCGGGTTTCACGTTAAGATCCACGGTTACCAATCCCATGTAATCACTGTAGTTTGTTGATTCTTCAGGTAAAGCATAGTCTTGGAATGTGTACCAAAAAATTTTTTGTACACTGTAATCTTTAAGAAATTGGTCAAGATCCTTCAAGTATTCTGCTTGTCCTTCTAAACCAAAAGTTAAACTGCTTACTCCTGCTTCTGTGATCCATAACGGTTTTGGCGAAGTAGTATTTATTATGTTTTGTAAATAGTTGCCGTATTCTTCTTCAGCAAGATAAATATGGTATGATGCTATGTCACAATAGGATGCTGCACCGAGGTTCCAACAGTCTTGAACAAGTTGATCTGAGCCTGGTTGAGGTGACATTGCGCTGAACACTATTGGTTTTCCGGTTGGATTCATTACTTCATAAATTTTTTGTAGCATATCCACGATGTGCTGTGCAGAACCATCTTGGTACCCTAATTGAAATTGTGGTATATTCGGTTCATTCCATGCTTCCCATGCATCAATGTCTGGAAAAACATTTTTTGTGTTTATTAACGCTGTTTCCCAATCGTTGAGGGTGAAAGTAGGTGATTCATTCACAATGTATCTATCTAAGATTCCAAGTATTTTCATTCCGTTTGCATGAGCGTTTGTTATGACCGAGTTCATTCGGTCAATTAACCATTGTACCGTCGGTGAAAGAATTTCCACTCGCACCCATTCACATCCTAACGCCTTGATAAGGCTCCAATAAGCCGCTTCGTCATAGTATGGTTTTTCTATATCCCACGTATGTATTTGTACTCCTTTCATTTTTTTCACTTTTTACATATTTCTTATTTCTTATTTATTTCTTACTTATTTTTTCTTATCTATCTGTCTTGTTTCACTCCCACATAATCAAGATCTAAGATTTTGTTTGCGTTCTCTAATGTTCCAAAATCAAAAAATACTTCCAGATAATCTCCCGCGTCATCAGGAATATTAGTTGTTATATCGTTTGTTAAAACCCCGTCAATATAAAAGTCGATTTGAGTCAGTCTAGTAGCATCCACCCTAAAAATGTGATAGTCCGTGTCTAAAGCGACTCCAGTATCTTCACTTGTTTGTACTCCACCATCCCTGCATCGAGCCAGCCAATTAGCGTCTTGAAACGATACAAACCCTATATAATCATCACCATCAAACCGTAGAAGCATGAAAATGAACTGGTCAGTGTCAGATTGACCTAGCTTCGCCTTAACTTCAAACACCACCCGTTTTGAAACATGTAGGCTTCTAATAGTCCCCCAATCAAAATTTAATCCATCACCGTCTACTCCACCAGTTTGCAGACGAGCTATGCCTCCTATTTGACTGTCCACAACTGCTACTGATCCACCGTAAAGATTTGTTCCCCATTCATCTTTTATTTGGTCGCCTATAAAATCATCTATAAATAGAAGTTGGTCTTGAAGAGAATCCAAACATCTTGCTTCGTGACTTCTGTAAGCATCGTTTTCCCCTCCTATGAGATCAACACTTCTCCACTTGGAGTTCAGGTACTGATATAATCTGTATCCTACCTGCGTCGAGTTGTAGACTAAGACGGTTCGACCTTCATATACTGCTCCAGTCGGATCAGCCCAAATACCTGCCTGTGTTTGAACTGAAATATATGTTCCTGCACCCACGGAAGCTCTTGTTCTCGCAGCCATCTTAGTTGACACCCACATAAGTTATTATGTCATTCAACGTGCCGATGCACCATATTCTATCTGTATTATCTATATCATAACTGACGGTGCAACCAGGTCTCAGAGCGTAGCCAGTGCCCGCAACCACAGTATTATCATTCCCTACGTAAACCACAGCGTTACCCAAAGTTCTGTCAGAATCATTCTCTATCGTCACGCTTTTACAAGCATTCGCTGGAAATTGTTGTGCAGCCCCACCCATTGTAACTTGTCCATGAATTATAGATGTTGGTGATGCTTCTTCGGTTTCAAGAGGTTTACCTTCCTCCTGGTTAATCATCATTACAAAGCTGCGTTTGACTACTGCTTCATCCACGAGAAAATTGGTGAGTGTCGTTCCTGCAGCGCTTGTTATCACGTATATGGCAACGTAAGTTACCGCTGATAAGTTGGCTCCAACACCTATCACCCCGTCTACTTCACTCATTAAACGATGGTAATGATGCCACTGGTCGTATTGAATATCGGCAAGAGGAATTTCCCAGTAAAACAGGTTGCCCGCATCTGTTCCCAACGCAATATACAGGTTAGTTATTGTGCCGCCTACAGGCGTTGGAACATACATGAAGCACATAACTTTTGCGTGAGTGCTATACACACTTAAATCTAAAGCCGCTGGAGGAACAAAAGATACTCCACCTAAAACTCCACCTGCAACTTTATCCCATTCAACACTGTTAGTACCCTGTCCTCTATGATCAGTGTTTAAAGCAAGATTCAATGTGCTGCCTTCAAGTGAAACACCGGCAAGAGAGTCGAAACCTGCCAGTAACACTTTAGCTGGAGCTACAGGTATGCTGCCATCAGGATAAACTTCACCATCATCTGTAAAATCTGTTAATTGAACTTTTCCAACTTGACGGGTTGGTCGATCAATTACGTCTACTGCTCCTCCAGCTAAAACATCCGAGAAACTGAAAAGGTAGAATATACAGTCTTGAGTTGCAGACGCCGCCCAAGCAGGAGGTGTCAATGAAACACAGAAGTTTCCTGCATGAGTTGGAGTTGAAGAGTCTATTCCTACTTCAACCTGTCCCGCAACAGAAGCAGATAGCCAGATAACGATAACATAGTCTTGTTGAGGTTCAAGAGTGTATGGTGTGGTGAAATGAAAATTCACTAGCTCAATAGTTAATCCTAAAGATGGCTCTGTGCCTAACACGTTATCGCTTGTAGCTAACACTCCGCCCGCTATGTCTGGAACAGCGTCTACACCAACCACTGTGCCTGCTAAAACCCTGTAAAGCCTTGCTTGAAGAATATTTCCCGCAACAGCGAAGGCTGCGTTTCTTTGAAGATGAAACGATACGTCTGTCAACCGTAACAGTGCAATGGGTGAGGTGAAGGCTTGACCGCATGCCTCGTTAACCGCGTTTAAAATTGTGCTTGTATCCTGGTTTGCTTTGCCGTAGCTTTCAATAAGGTGGCTTAACAAGTTTCCCCAATTGATAGGTAACGGGTTAGCTACTCCTACATTGGCTCCGTCAATCCATAAATCTACTTTTTGTCTTGGTTCAGCCAATTACTACACCTAATTCAAATTCGAGTACGGTAAGCTCTACTTCTTCTTCATGTTTCTCTATTTTATTTCCATGCATAATTGACTGTTTCACTTTAACTTTAACTTTCTTCTTTTTATGTTTCGGTTTTTTCAGTTTCTTAACCTTCACTCTTTTCGGCTTCTTTTCAGGCTTTTCAGGCTTCTCCTCTTCTTCTTCTTCAGGCTCCTCTTCTTCTTCTTTCGGTTTCTTCTCTTTTTCTTTGTTCATGTTAGTAACCTGATGTTTCAACTAATCCAGCTAAGTTCACGTTTAAATCAAACGTGGGGTTTCCAGAGAAGACAGCGAAAAGAATATAGTAATATTTGCCTTCTATAGTTGGGATGCCCTTGGTGAATTTTAGTTTTACAACTCCATACCCAAATTTTTGTGCCATTATTTGTTCCAGAACTACGCCGGATTCATCATATCTAGCGAATCCTCCATAAACAAGAGCATTAATGAGTGTAGCGAATTGTATCTCATAAAAATGAAAAGGTAATGCTGAAGCGGGAACTAAACCTGCTAATGCTACGCCATAGATATTAAAGAAAGGCAGAGTTGGAACACCAGTATATGCAGCGCTATACATTACTCTGCCTTGATCGCTTCGGATGAGGTCGCTTGTGCCATACTCCACATTTATAGAGTAGTCTGGTAAGCCGACGCCTAACGGTGTAACACTAAAAGTTTTTTCGATAACGACCAATTATGACACCTACAAACTTAGTTGATAACGGGTTAGATCCATATCTACACCGTGAACAGTATATACACCAAGTAATGCTCCGAGAGAATGATTAGTTATTTCAAGTCTATAACCTGACAAGAATTTGCCGATGGGCATCCCCCGCGACAAATGTTTCTCTATGTTTTGATAATCATATTCTTGAAGAAAAGCCGCTTCTGGACCAGTTATAGGTACTGCTATCGCATCTAATTGTAACAATACATTTGCAGGTACACTAACAAAAAAGTCGTACAGCATCCAAACTCTGTCAACAGGCCGTGTTTGAAGGTCTAAAACAGTTACGCCAGGATTAAGCATTGCTTGCACAGAATAGGTATATGCGGTTTCCCAACTGCGAATAACAGGCTCGACACTAACTTCAACGTTTTGGCTGTAATCTCTTCTTCCAATTCCAAGAGGTGTAACAGCAAAAGTTTGTTCTATAACGACCAACTTTTTCTCACACCCTCAAGATCAAAAATAATACCCGGCGTATGAGGATTACCAGCATCAGTGTTTTGCACTTCAACAAATAAGCGTTGACCGAGCATAACATCTTTATAAACGGGGAACGGGGGGGTTGCATTATCTAAAGCGATGAAACCGTTTGAAGGTATTATCTGTATCTGTCCGATTCCAGCTCTTAATAACACTAAAGCATTACAACCATTTGGATAATGAAAAGTTATGCTGATGCATTTACCTGTAAGTGGACATACTTCACTCATAATTATTCCTGTTGAAGCTAATACAATTTGTCTGAATTGAACTTGTGCTGTTTGTTTCTCGTATTCTTGAAGTATGGATTCGTCTATTTGTCTTGGTTGAAACATACTAGTCTTGTTGAACACGAGATCTCACGTCTTAGAACCCGCGTAATACTGCTTCGCCTTCAGGAGTTAATTCTATGTATCTTTTAGGAGCTTCACCTGAAGCTAGAGCTACAGTATACTCGATGATTTCAAAGTATAATGTTTGTGCGCCAGCAGCTTTATTGATTTTCATATGTATTTCTATAGAGTAACTCCACTTATCCACTTCGTAAGGCCCAGTTAAAGCCGCTAAAACATTGTCTAACGGATTTATTGCTACACTGCTCAGCATAGGCTCGTCCTGCCAATACATGTTACATTGAACTAGTGTACTGAAAGAAAGATAGTGGATGTGAACAATTCTTTTTTGATCTATAGCACCGTGTAAAGGAGTGTATGCAGGTGCTCCTGTCGGTGCTTGTGCAGTTAATGGATCTCCAGGGGTTTGAGTGCTAGCAGCATTATATGGCACTGCTTGCCTATTACGCTTCACCTTTGTAACAACGTAAAATTTCGCTCCGATTTTGAAGACGTGTCCAGCTTTACTTACGGGAAGTCTCTCTGTCCTTATTTGGTATGGTATAAAACTCATTTACTCGCCTCGTACTACTAATACTATGAATAGAATAAGAGAGGGTTTCTTATTTTAAAGTTATCATAATTTTGCGTGTGTATCTCCAAAAAACCGTGCGTGATTATAATTGTAAAAGAGATATTTAGCAGTGAGAATATTGTTTTGTTCTTCCATCATTGTTACATAATACAAAAAACTGTTTTTCATGTCGTTAAAGGCTTCTCCCGCAGTTTTTCCTTCATCTAACCCTAAAGGAAACTGTAATGCACTGATAAAAGAGGGGTAACTATCATTGTCTGGAGGTCCAGAATCTGACGCTGTGAAAATGAAGGGGCGGTCAAACGCTACAACTGCTGATGCTCCGTGTTGTATTAGTGCAGGTGCAAGTTCTTTTCCACAGTTACAAGTAAACAAATAAACGATACGGTCACTCATCCAGGAAGGGTTTTCATCCTGTATTTTCAGGTTTAAGTCAGGATCAAAATTTTTTATGCCTAAAATAACGTTTTCGTTGCATCCTTTAATTCCTTTACTTCCACCATGACTATTCAAAATTACTAGTCGTGGATCAAATTTGACCAGGGCATCATACAAAGTTGATAAAATTGCAGTTCTTAAAAAAACAACTTTATGTTTTTTTGCTAAGTGATCAGCTAATGAACGGAGATAATAATATCCATATTGAATACTTGTGTCCTCTGGACAACAAACAATCAATATAGACATACATTCTGTATTCCTTGCAGATTATCTTAGTCGCTTACGGATCACTCTTTCTCCTCGTCTAGCCGCGGCTTCTGCGAGTTCTCGACCTAAAGCTGTGAAAATAAAGAAGCCTATTACTAATCCAACAGCCATTCCTGGAATGAATCGATCGAAAGATGATGTTTGAAAAGATTGTTTTTCAAGCCGTAATTGAAATGGTTGTTTCCCAAGCCGTAACTGAAATGATTGCTTCCCAAGCCGTAGTGTTTTGCTAACACGTTCGCCAAGTCGTTCGCCAAGTGTTTTTTCTTCAAATTCTACTTCTTCATATAAGAAGACCATTATTTCGTTCTCCTTTCATATTCACGGTCTGCTTCTGATAATGCTTTTCCTAACGTGGTTCCACGTTTTTTTTCTTGTTCCGCCTCATCAAGATTAAGAACTTTCTTATCCACAACTATTTTTTTTGTCATGTTTTCACCTCTCCTTCACAGCCTTAATTACAATCGCTGTTCCTATAAGACCCGCAACGATTAATACTCCGTATATAATTTCTTTTGGAATTTTCGCTAGGGCTTCTGGAACTGCTTTGATCCAAGATCCTATTTCTCGTGCATTCTCTAAAAGAAAATATCCTGCGATAAATATGCCTACTACTATAATAACAGCCTTGATTATGCTAATTATAGCAGCAGAGACAACAAATGAATGAACATCTACGTCAGGTATATCAGTCTTAAAAAATGTAGTTGTTGTAACATAACACCGATAAGCGTTTTCGTATCGTTCATAATCATAATATAGCCATTCCCAACGAAAAGATACATTTATCGAGATTATTTGTAATGCACGGCCTTCCTTCAGAAATTCTGCGGTTAATTTCTCGAATACTGCTGCCTTCATTCTTTCTGTAATCTCTGGTTCATGCCAATTTGGACTTACAGAGGGTGGAGAATACCAAAGTGCAGTCTCAAGAAGCCACTTCCATTCATACTCAAACAATTTTTGAAGTGACCGAACAACTTGAGGTTTAAGAGATGAAATAGTTTTGTCTTTAAATTCTAATTCTTCATATAACAAAACCATTATTTTCTCCATCCATTAATATTTAATTCTAAGTTTTATGAGTTTCCACTGGCTGCACGATTAACTCTTGAGATGTAATTCAAATTGGTTACAAACCGTTTCTGCTTCACAATCATTAGGTATAGGATCTCCCCAACCTTCAATTCCAAAAGCTATTTCTTCTATTGTCCATCCATCACCTATAGGCGGTGCTTCTCCCCGATTACTTCCTCCAATATTTGTTTCTTGATTAATAGGAATGTAACTTTCACCTTCTGTTAAATTGTGATGCCAAAAAAATGTTTGTGCACCTTTCTTGTATCTACAATCAACATAAATGTTACAAGCTCCCAATTTCTTCATTATCTCATAATCAAGAATAATGTAGCCTTCAACGGCTGGAATAGAATTTAAAAGCTGTTTCAAATGGCAAAGAGCCACTCTTCCATAAATTGTTTGATGTTCCTTCAAATAAAGACTGACACGATCATCCAATCCCTGTATTTTATAATGCAGAACAGTTCCAGAACCGCCGCCGGCCCAACTCCAAGATGCTCCTGTGAAATGCCAATCAGCCACATCTTTTTCTAGACTTGAATCAAAACCTTCTTCAACCCAACGCCCTACATTAAGACTGGAATTCCTGTTAACAATAACATATTCTGATGGTGCAGCAGCAGTAATCATCGGCAACGAAATCAAAGAAGCTAACCCTAAACTTCCAACCGACAAAAGAACAGGATTAATAGTCTCTGGTTTCTTAGAATCATATATACCTAAAGAAATAATTGTAGCTGCCGCGCTACCAATTAAAAAAAGTTTCTGCCAAGGAAAACTAGGTTTTTCAAGAGGGGGAGGTCCATTATCCCCTTTTATTTTTATCGAGAAAGGTCTAACATCAAACCTTGTTTCCTCCTGTAAATCATAAAGAAATGGCATAGCTGTTTCCCAGCTATGGAGATCTATTTGGAGGGCTTTCGATCCACACTTCACCACTTATGTTTTTAGCGGGCATTATAAAGAACATGTCATAATAGTCAACTACGCCTGGATCTAAAGATGAAAAAGGCCATTCATAAGCGTCTACTCCATCCGCCGCTAATTGTGGTTGAAACTCTGCTCTGACGTTTCCAGTGTTTCTGATGTCACCATAAACCTTTACGCTTTGTCCTGCTTCGGCTTCAGAAGGATAATTTATAGATACAAACTCTACACTGATTTGTGGTTGAAATCTAAGATTGATATTAAAACTTCTAACATCGTATCTTGCAGGGGAAAACTTGCGAGAAGCAAACCGTAAACTATATTTCTTTTGAGGTATTTTTTCAAATACACTCTCATATAGTAAAACCATAGCTTAGACCAACTAAACGATCCTCACGCAGACAGATAGCGTAAGCTATCTGTTTAGACGTAGATTTTGGATTCAGCCATTGTTCGTGGCAATACTATGAAGGCTAACAGCCATCCAGGTGCAGGGCTTGATGTAGAATGCACATAAAACCTGAAGGTTTCTCCGCCTTTGAAAACGTAATGGTCTAGATTGCCTTTGTATGCGCCTTGTCGTTCTAGGAAGAAGCATACTGGCCCAGTGAACCATTCACCGATCCAATCTATTCCACCACCACTCCACCATCGCATATAGTCAAAGTCCATTGTTGGCAAACCGAAACTGTCATCAACACCCCAATTCATTATTCCCCAAGGGAAAAATGCAGTGTTCTGCAGCAATGTTTTCTGTGTGTTTCCTTGCGGTAGATTATATGCTAATGCAGTTGGTAAAGGTAATCCGAGATGAACAGGTTTATGGCTTTCGATACGCATTTTAATGCGTTCACGATCGGCGATAGCAGCAGCTTCTAGTTTAGCATCTCTATATCTCATAGACATTATCGTATAAAATTCATCTCTTGAAGTAGGAGTAAAAACTGGTCCTTGAATTATCGCGACCATCATTCTAATCCACTCCTAAATTTCCTCGACTAATTCTTGTTCAGGAAACTCGATTGGTGTAGGATACTGAAGCCCTTCTTTTAATGGAAGTTTTCTAGGTGTTCCAGATGATCTTCTTCTGAATTCATAGGTTCCACGTTTTCTTAACTCGTCCAGTATGATGATACTTGTGCCTGTTGCAAGTCCTGCACCGCCCATTGCACCTAGCAACGCTCTGTTTTCTGGATCTGTTGTGATTTTACCTGTTTTGTGGCTGTAATATGCAAGTCCTATACCTAGGATTCCTTGAATTAATCCTATAATTCCACTGATTTTAATTCCTGATTTAGCTACGGCTGGATCGCCTAAAACTCGTCCGCCTTTCAAAGCATATTCAGATACTAATGGAACGCCTACGCCTAAAACCGCGCCTCCCGCAGTCTTTAATACCACGGACATTTTTTTTCCTCTTTAGAGTAGTAAGGTATTAACCGTATTTAAAGCTTGTTTTATTAAAATAAGCTATTAGAACACTTATTATATCTAAAGATTACTTAAGTAACCATTTGGTATACATCAAGTTTTCATCCCCCATTTCTTCACGGTTTTTGTTTCAATAAATTCTAGAATGATGTTTTCCATTAAGATGCCGAGAAGGGAGATGCAGAAGAGGGTGCCAAGCATTCCCGCCGCGTTTAATTGAAATCGATTAACGTAGATAAGCCAGCCTAACCCTCCTTTACCGCCTACTGCACCGAACACTAATTCGGCGGCGACTACGCTTCTCCAAGCGACTCCCCAAGCACTTCTGAAACCGGTGATAAGATGGGGAAGAGAGGCAGGTAATAATATGTATCTGACTAAAGGTAATCCTTGAAGACCATAATTTTTTCCAACTTCCACTGTGATTCCTCTAAGAGTGTTCAGTCCATTCATGATGTTAAGGGTGTAGGGACATAATGACCCGAAAATAGTTATGAAGATGATAGCGTTCTCTCCTAGGCCGAACCATAAAATAGCGAAGGGAAGCATTGAAATGGCTGGAACTGGATTAAATATTGAAATTATCGCTTCTACTACAGGTCTGGTTCTTTGTGAAAGAGCAGATAAGGTTCCAAGGATGAAACTTAAACAACTGCTAATTGAAAGTCCTATGAATAATAACTTGAAAGTGTAAGTGATAGCTTCAAAAAGCCTGGTGTAATGAGTTATCATATAGATGATTGTGTCTGTTATTGATGGAAAAATAAAGGGGGAGAAGATACGTATTCGCGCAATTGTTTCCCAAAGGGTTAATGCTGAGAAAACGAAAAAGATTTTGATATGTGACTTTTTCATTTTCCTATCAATCCTTTTGTTTCTGCGAATAGCATATCTTCAAACGTTAATGTTTTTTGTATCAAGTCTAGTTTGTGCATTATTGCTGCTATGTCTTCTACTGCAGATAAACCGAAAGTTGGATTCCACATTAAGCATGGTTGCCCCAAACGATTCTTAAGGAGCCATAGATCCCAAGCTTCATCTGGTTCGTATTCATAGACTAATCCTATAATTTTTGATGCTTCCTGCGGATTGTTAATGATGTATTCGGTGGCTTTGAACCACGCTGTCATAACAGCAGATAATAATTCTGGATGTTCTTCACAGAATTCAACTCGACCGATAAGAGAGCTTCCTGGAAGAGGAGTACCCCAAATTTCAGTGTCACAAGTAACCATGTGATATTTCGATTTTGTTTCACCTTCAGGATTCACTTCAACCGCATTAGCATATTGAATTGTGTAAGGAACTCCAGTGAAAGCACAATCTATTTGTTTTTCTTCCATCAATTGAAAAGCGTCTGGGTGAGTGAAGAATACACTCACAGCATCAGCTTCTTCTTTTGTTCTACCTAAGTCACCGAAGGCTTTGATTAATCCTGCTTGTTCAATGCTTCCAAGTTTTACAACTCCAACTTTGTCTCCACGTTTAATGTCGGCTATTGATTGGATATCCTCTCTCCAAGTCCAAAGTTCATGTTCTTTGCTTCCCATACTTAACAAGATTTTAGTGCCTATTTGTTGGTCTACTCCTTTAATGGCGGGCGCGATCCCCATAGATCCGAACTCTAAGCTTCCCGCTACAAAAGCCTCATTGATTGCTGTTCCTCCACTGATTTTTTGAAATATGCCTATTGCTGTGCCATTTGAGTATTTTTGTAATAGATTAAAGTGATCTATGATAATGTGTTGTCCATAATGAAAACCGAATTGATACGCGAAACGTACTTCGGTAACAGATATTTCAGGAACATAGGGATTAGACATTGAATACAAGAAAACACTAGACAAAATAATTAGAGTTAAAGCTAAAACAACTGATACAACTTTATATTTATTCATTGTTTCACCTCCATTTCCTTTAATACTGCTGTCCAATACTTACCAAAGTCTGCGCTGGCAACGTTTCTTGGTCTAGGTAATTCTATGTCAAATATTGATTGGATTCTGCCTTTTTTAGATAAGACAACCACTCTATCGGCAAGAAATATGGATTCTCGAATGTTATGTGTTACAAAGAGTATGGTTATCTTAATTGTTTGCCAGATCTGTACCAGTTCAGACTGTAACCTTCTTCGAGTTTGCGCGTCAAGGCTTCCGAACGGTTCATCCATCAATAATATGGACGGGTTCATTACAAGCGCGCGTGCAATCGCCGTTCTCTGTTTCATGCCTCCACTCAATTCATGAGGGTATTTGTGTCTTGCATCTGTTAAACCAACAAGTTCTAACATTTCAAGAGGTTTTCTAGATGATTTATTTCCTGATAGTTTTGGGCCGAAAGCAATATTTTCAATTGTGGTTTTCCAAGGAAGCAATTGATTTAATTCTTGAAATACCATAAATCTCGTTGGTGACGGTGCAATTATAGGCTTATCATCATGTAATACTGTGCCAGTGTAGGATTCAAAACCTCCCACCACCCGTAATAAAGTGGTTTTTCCACAACCCGAAAAACCGACTATACAAACAAAATTTCCATCATCTATATTTAGATTGATGTTGTCAAGAACTTTGTTTGAATCAAAACTTTTTGAAACGTTTCTAAGAGTTAAACCCACAACATACGCCTGTTCTCCTCAAGCAGTTTCCATTTGGAACTTGTTACTTAAATAATTATAGTTCCCATTCAGATAATTCTCTCAACATTCTACCGCTTATTTTCAAGGGGCCTATTTTGCTTCTACGTAAATGTCGAGATTTAATACCTAGCTTCTCCATTTTCCTTATAGTCTGTAAGTTACCCGTGACTACAACATCAAAACGTGGTAAATCATCAAAGGTTTCTCTTTCTATAAAACCTTTTCCTATAACAATCACTTTATACTTAGGTAAATGTTTGAATACATCCTCTAATATTCTCTCGATCTCATTTATTGCTATAACCTGTTTCCTTGTCCCACCATATGTATAAGTGGTAATTGCTACGATTATTTCACTATACAAAGGATATATTCTCATAAGTGATAGAACATGACCTAGATGCGGAGGTTGGAAACGTTATCGACCAGGAAAAATTGCTATCCCTGGCATGACACCACCTCCTTACCGTTCCAAACTATTTCTATTGGAACGATTTCATATTTTCTTTTCAAATGATCTAAAGAATTACAGACTTTACATAAAACATTTAAATCATCAGTTTTTCTCGTCCCATTTAAAATGCTTCGATGAAAATATCCTTGTCCTCCAACATCAAATTTCTCTTTAGATCCTCCTCCATTAACATGATTTATTTCTAAAAAACGAATGTCATCGCAACCACAATTAACACATTGAGGAATATTATTACCAGAAACTTTTTGAAGAAGCTTCAAACGTAATTTCACGCGGTAAATACGTCTTTCTTCTGGATGTTCTCTTGCGTATTGTCTTTTTTGGGCACGTTCTCTTTCTTTATTCAACTCATACCATTCCTTGAAACTATTTTTTCGTTTTTCTTTATGTGTTTCCCAACGTTTTTTCTCATATTGAGATTTACACTTCTTACAACGTGAATCTAATCCATTAAGTCTTGTAGGATCTTTATGAAATTCACTAATAGGTTTTTCTTGTTTACATTTATAACATCGAAAAATCGCGATCTTCTCATTTGTAGGCATAAATCATAAACCTTTCTTTTCTTTCAGGTGGCACAGCAAACGTATATTTTGGAAAAAATGGCTTAAGCCAATCATCTATTACTGCATTACTTATTTCCTTCCATTTGTGTGTTTCAGACGGATCATTCCAAGGAGAAGCGAACGTAAAGAATCCTCCTTTTTTTAATACTCGATACACTTCAGCAATAAATCTTTTAGGATCATCTAAGTGTTCCATCACTTCAACGGCAAGTATCGAGTCAAACACTTCGTTTCGGAAAGGCAGTTGTTCAACATTACTACGCGCGCGCGGTCTAGAGCCGCCTACCCAACGTTTTTTTAAGGCTACACTGCTGAAGTCAAGAAACAAACCGTTTTTTATGAATCTGGCTAAACAGCCAAATCCACATCCAGCATCAAGCACATATCCTTTAGTTTTTTTTGCCATAATAATCTTGTAAGGCCAAGGATGTTCTGCTTGGCGTTGAGTTCTAGGAAGCCATTGATCAAAGTGTTCATCGTATTTTTGTGGGCTTCCCTCTGTCCTGTACCAACTCATTTAAAATTACTTCACAAAATTTTCTTTTCTAGTATATCAGGAAGTTTAAGGAGGATCTTAGCCATCTTCAATTCATAAACTGCTATCCCCATTAAGTGATGTTGTAATTCATGAAGAAGAAAACGCCCAAGCAAAATCCGATTCCTAGCAAAAATGATTATTTCAGGTACGTTATAATCAATAAAGGCTAGGTTTTCACCGTTTGTTAATTTAACTGAAATTTTAGGAATAAGCTTCATACATTTTACAAACCTAGCTTTTCATAATTGAGTTGCATATTTAGTCGACTGGGAAATCTGCAATGTTTCATATGTATTATCGCCATTTTTGTTAAAGCTATTTTAGGCCACTTGTCTCGATGAATTCCTTTAGCATTATAGAGTTGGTAATGTTTCCCTTGCCAATGTAAACCTTTTTGCCATTTCAGAAAACGTGGTTTCCAACCTAAATATTTCAAGTGAAACTCTAGTTTCTTGTTTAAGTAAGGTTCCCACATACGCACATAAGCAACTAAAGCTTTCCCTGATTTTCTAATTCGATTGAAAGCTTTTTTGATGTTTCCTGATGGAATTTCATCATCGCTCAAAAGGTATTTCCATTCACCAGGCTTCCAATACTTTCTTTGTTGCATAAACATTTTCTTAGCTATTTCATTTTCATAAAAGTTAGTGCAACGTATCCAACGTAAATTACATTTTAACTTTAGACTGGCAATAACATCTTCAGTTCCGTCTGTACTGTGAGGAACATTAGTATAACCCGCGTCCTTCATAAATTTGAAGGCGCCATCAAAACATTGTATTTCATCTACATGATTATGAACTGCTAAGAGAGGTGCCGCAATGAATTGAGCGCAATTCCAACAGAAACTTTGAACGATTATTCTACTCAATGAAATGTTTCCTCTATAAATTTGATTGCTCTTAGACAGGCTTTTCCATCGATTTCTCCCATCACTTTTTCACGCCAGCCTAAATGTTTGGTTATATCTGGATTATCAAAACATTTCTTGATGACAAGTCTCAAACTGTTAAAGTCTGCTTTTAATACGCCTCCAGGAAAAACTCTGCCCCATTTCTCTCCCTGTTTCATGTGGATCGAAGGTCTGCCAGTAGCCATGAATTCCCAGAGAACCCCGCTTGATTCAGATACTACTATGTCTGCTAAGGGAAAAACAATTGTGATATCACTTAAGGGATCAAGCAACTTCATTTTGTTTTTCTGTAGTTCGGATGTCATATTTTTGTATTGATCTTTATAAAACTGGTATGTTCCACCGTGAGCTTTAACGAGTAAGGTGAAGCTTAATTGTTTGGATAAAGTGATTAGTAACTTTAAGGTTTTCATGCGATTAAAATCGTGCATGCTTGAGGCGTAAAGAACTGTTTTGGTAGATGATTGTTTCCGGTTTCCAAAAAGAAAGTCGCTTTTCGGCCATCCTACAATTTTCGATTTACGAATGTTTTTCCATTTATTCACCCACCAACTGCCAGGGAGCATGACGGCTTTGAAGAGTTTCATGTGTTTGTAATCTTGTTCGGCTGGATTAGTGTGATAAGGACTTAAGCTGTGAAAATGATATATCGTGTTTTTTGCGCGTGGAAGTGCTTCTTGTGCAGTTGAAGAAACAATATGATTGTATTTCGTTGCTTTTTTGAATGGTTGATTAAATACTGCTACAGCGTCTTTACCTAATTCCTTCATTTTACGGTAGATTGGGCGTATAGCGGCTGAGTGTTGTTCAGCTACAGAATAAAAACAGATTGTTAAATTATTCACCTTTGTATGTATATTTTTTGATTTGTTCTTGTGTTATGCTTGTTTCAAAATGCTTAAATAGCTTGAATTTTTTTTTGGTTTGTAAAAGTCGATTTTTCTTTACGATTCTTTGATGAGTGTTTGTTTTGAAATCTCTATAGTTTCCTCCACCCGGCATTTTAAACCGTACATCTTTCATCTCTCGGCAATCAGCGTTTCGGACATAAACACTTCTAAGATTATGATGTTTTTGTCTAGCGTGATAATTGCTGTCTTCTAAACCGTAAAGACTCCATTCTCTGAAATATCCAAGTTTCTTGAATGTGGAAGCATTGAAAACGTAGATTCCTCCTGGATTAGGACAATTATCTAATATGACACCGTTAACAGTTTTCCACTGAGTGACTTTGAACCATTTATATTCTCGTCTTTTTCCGAAGCCCTGCACGTTAGAGCCGACTACTCCTAATCCATCATATTTTCCAAGTTCACTTTTAGGAATGTTAGTAGCATAACACATGTAACTTAGCCAGTAAGGACTCCTCACTTCTATGTCATTGTCTATGCAAGCATACCAGTTTGCTTTATCTTTCCAAGTTTTCAACCCGTAGTTTTTGCCTCTGCCTATACCAACATTTTTAGGTAAAAGAATAACCTTATCAATTTTCCCTGTACGTTTAAGATGTTTCAGTTTTTCTGGTGTTCCATCCCAGCTACCATTATCTACAACTGTTAAGGTGTGTGGTAAATGCGTGTTTTTGAAGATTGATAATAGACTTAGACGGGTGAGACTCCATCGATTAAAACACACCATGATGATAGCTACTTTTTTCTTAGCGGTTTTCATTTGTGCACTGTATTTTTTGGGATTGAACAATTAAGAAAGAAACTCCTTCTTTTTTTGTTCAATAAATTGACGATCAAATTCATTGCTGCGTTGCCTCTTTTTTATGTATGTTACACCTTCAGGCCAGCCCCAATCAAGTTTTACTTTTCTGTTAAGTATTGAAAGTTTAGACTTCCAATTATCTAAATATAGTTGTACTGCGGATTGTGGGATACCTTTACCAGTTTTTCTTTGAGTGTAAGCCCAAAAATGAGTGAGAACAGCTTTTGGACAAAAAACATTTCGTAAATTTTTCATCACTACTTTAAGACCGTAATCTACATCAGAATATCCGAAACGATATTCTTCATTAAGGTACCCTACTTTTTTGATGGTTGATCTTTTGATTAAGAGGCAAGCACCTGTATTGAAGGGAACATTACGTGATTTATACGCGGCTTGTATGGATATTGGAGCACCTTCAAAAGGATGATGAGGTGAACCGCTATGTATAGCTCCTCCGATATGCTGTATTCTTCTATGGGGATAGAATAGTTTAGCGCCGACAGTGCCGATCCTACTGCTGGTCATGGCATAATTAACCATTTGAGTGAGCCAGCCTTTATGTCGAGCGAAAACGTCACTATTCAATAAAACAAAGAAGGCACCCTTACTTTTTTTGATGGCGATGTTGTTTCCTTTCGCCCAACCGAAATTGCCGTGATTCTTAATTAACTTTAAGTAGGGTTGCCGCTTTAACCAAGAAATACTTTGGTCAGACGAAGCATTATCCACAACGATTAATTCGTAAGGATAAATCGTGTTTTTGAGGATGCTGGCGATTCCCACCGGTAAAAGCTCTAAAGTGTTATAGTTAAGAATTATAAGACTGGCAAAGCTTTGTTTAGGATCATAATTAATAATTTTACTCTTTGTTATTTTCAAGTTCTCTGCAAATGGGATTTGGTTAGGCAACGGTTTACGTGGTGGTTTAGGGGGTGCGCCAGCGTGTGTAAGGGATCCCATAGTTATTGTTTTCAAAAGTTTTCTTTTTTGTCCCTTACATCCTTTTTTTACATCAGGAAAAAGAACTTTATTTCCTAAATACACAGCAGAATGACAATTGATCGTTTCAGTTTCCAAGTAATTTATGATTGTGATAATTCTGTTTTTACGATTAATTTTAAGAATGAGTTGGCTTTCGCACCAATATAAAGTGAAGGTTACATGCCAAATGAAAGGGGATAATTGTTTTATCGTACAATATTGTTTTTCTTTTGTTGTTATTACTTGACCTGTATCCTGTACACGTATCCATAGATCAGAAATATTCCATGAGCGCTGAGTAGTTTTCGGAGTCAAATTGTTTTTTCCCCTGGCCGATTTTACGTGCCATACGTTTTCTCATTTTTTTATCAGTGAGTAACGTAATAATACTGTCCGCGAGATCATCAACACTATAAGTATGCAGTTGTTGAATCATCAAGTTTTCCCATCGTAGTTTCTGCACGTCTTTCATTGGAATTAACAAGCCTGTTTTTCCATGATCGATTAGGTCACTCATTGGAGACGTGTTTACTGCAATCACAGGTTTATTATGTCGGAAGGCTTCAATTATTGGTAAGCCGTAGCCTTCTACAAAGCTTGGGCAAACGTAAATTTTACAGAGTTTATAGAGAGTGTTCATTTTCTTTTCGTCATAGAGAGTGAAACAGTTAGTAGGCCAGAACTGTTTTAGTTGTAGTCGTTGTGCTATTCCACTGATGTCAAAGAATCCTCCGCCTGAATGTAATATTGAAAAAACATCTGGTATTTCTCTTTCCACAAGTTTCACGGCGAGCAGTAAGTTATCGATTCCTTTACGTTGAATATTAGCTGCCACAGTCAAGATGACTTTTTTTGTTTTAATCGCTTTCTTCATTGTGGTATAGAAGGGTTTATCGATTTCTTTGTCGGTCATATCTATACCGTGTGGCACTACTCCATCACAGACTAATTGAGTGGATTCAATCATTAACTTGGTGAAGTCGCTGTTAGCTATGATTTTAATGTTTTTCGCGATTTCATAACTCATAGGATCTAATATTGGAAATCCTTCAGTTGTAGTATAAAACACCACGTTTTTGTCTGAGAAACGAGTTAAGTAGCTTAGTGTTGGATGGGTGATAGTGGCTATAAACAAAATGTTTTTTTCAGGTATATCTTTAGCTTCCCAATCATACATGCTAATATCCACAGATTGATGCTGTGTATCTCTTTTATTTTTGAGTGCGTTATAGATGTCGCGGGCGACTTTTTGGTGGCTGAATCCCATTTGGATTCCGAAGAATGTTCCAGCTTGTGTTACTATTGCTAGTTTCATGTTTCTTCTTCCTCTTTTTCTTCTTCTAAACCTATTATTACTTTTACATCCTGTAAGTTACGTTCTAACCATTCCCCTCCTTCAGGACCATAACTTTTAATGATTTGATAAACAACAGGATTTTCAAAACGAAGAGTAAAAATAGTAACTTTCATGTTCATAGCGTTCCGAGCTTTTTTTCTAAGACTCGGCCAATTTTTCACAAAAGCACGTCCAGTTCCCACAGCAATTCTTGTAGGTAAACTGGTATATTCTCTATATTTATCTGCAATTGTCTCCTGGTATTCTAAAGCATCAACTACATCGTCAGGATCAAGATCTACAAGCCAATCAAAATAAAGTTCTACTAAAGGTCTGACTGCCGCGTGGATTTGATCCATCAATTTCTTTTTTGTTTCAAAATATAATTCAGGTGTAATATCTATAATTAGCTTAGTTGGAACTTCCTCAACATCAGATATAACTGAATCTTTTTGAGGCGTGTCATCGATTGATGTTAATTCGTCTTGTGATTCTCTAAGAGATTCTTCCTTACCTTCTTCCCTCATTTTCTCTCGATCTGTCTCTATTGGCAATCTTATTTTTACAGGAACGGAATTCATATCGAATCAATCCGAATCTACCCATTCCTTCATGAATTCTTCAGTAAACTCTTCTTTCGCGCGCGGTGTTTTTCTCTGTGTTAATCGTTCTCCAGAAGGTTTCTTAATAATTAAAGCTCCACTTTTTTGTAATCGATAATAACTCTCCTCCACTTCACCAGGAGCTAAATTCAACTTACGCGCTGCAACTCCTGTGTCTATTTCAGCAGCACCGTCTTCTATCTGTTTAAGAACATAATTGAGAACTCGTTTATCAACTACACCATCTGTAACTTGTTTAGACGGTGTTTCTTCACGTCTTCTCCCTTCTCGGGTTCTTCTTTCACGCGTTCTTTCTTCGCGTGTAGGTCGTGTTTCTTTAAAGGCTTTTACTGCTTCTTTACTCACTTCTCCAAAAGTGGATATTGCAACGGCTCTCCAATCGAGCATTCCTCCTTCACCACCACTTTTAAATTTTTTACCGACTTCATCCATTTTATTTGTTATTGTAATTAAAGCATCCAATAAATCAGTTAATTTACTAGTTTCGGTCCCGCCTTCTTTACCAATAGTTTCTAATTTCGCTGTGACTCTACCTAGTTCCTCTCTTAATGGCTGGATTTCATCTTTGAATTCTGCTTTACGTTCCAGATCTTTTACTTTAGACTTTTCAACTTGTAACTCTGATTCTGGTGATGCTTGATAAACACCCTCCTCTTTATTTAGAATCATGTCTATTTGATTTCCCATTTGATTCATTGTAACGATAAGAGGGTTGACGGCATCTTGTAATTCGTTTTTACCTTCAAGTCTCTCCAGTCTCTTCATCATATATTCCATTTCAGGATTTTTACCGGGGTTTCCTCCTCCCATATCTCCCATTCCTCCTCCCATTAAGATACGCATAGCCATGACTTGTGGAAGAAATCTATCCATTATTTTCATAAATTGGTCTTGTCCTTCTTTATTTAATTGTGGAATTTGCTTTAGAAGTTGATCTCCTACTTTAGCTGCGACAACAGCGTTTATAGTGTCTTTAGTTGCTTTTGATGAAGGCGTGTCAGGTAAAACACTTAAGGTTCGGTTTATCGCGTCTATTGTCGGCATTAACTGTTCTAGTTCACTGTATGGATTGAAACCCATGTCAGAGAATGTTTTAGTTAAGAGGATAGCGGCTTGTTTCTTGTTAGGAATTCCCATTTTTTCACAGTATAATTCGAGAAAAGTATCGAATTCCGGCCTGTCAAGAGGTGTCTTAATTGTAACTATCGGCGGTTCTTTTTTTAGTACAGGTTTTTCTTCTTCTATACTTTCAGTAAGTGTTTCTTCTTCTTGAATTCTTTCTTCTTGTGTTTCTAGCTCAGACATTTTGTTGTCCTCTAATTAAAATTTGTAATTGTGATGCCACGTGCTCTTGTACGGTTGGATTCACTTCATAACCGAGTGCGCGTAACTGAATAAGTTTATTTATAAACTCTGTGTAGATTCTGAAAGCGGCTAATCGAGTGAATATTGGTTGAGTGGATTCAACTAGGATGCTTGAGAGAGCGCGTAAACTATTCATTTCTTGCACCATGTTTTCTATTTGATCACCATATTCTTCATAGGTTGTAATTGCTGTTGTGACATATTCTTCCATGCTCATTCCATGTGTAGCCGCGTTCATGTAATATTCACTGATTATTTTTTTACCGATTTTTCCAATATCAGCAAAAAATAGTTTGTAAGCATCATCACCTATCTTTATCTCTGGAGCTTTAGTACCTTTAGAGGCGGGAACTCCTCTCGTTTTCCGCCAACCACTGAATGAAGTGTTTAAGCGTTTATATGTCGGTTGATCATAACCGAAGCCTTCCATCACTAAAGTTTTCAGTTGGAAGCCTGGTTGATCCCGTACTGAAACTATCCACTCAAATAATGTATCTCTTTCTTGTTGATTCAATCTTCTAGTTATACGCGCGGTAATGATAGCTTGAATCTCTTCAGGAACTTCATCTGGAGAAATCATTAGTCTTCCACATTTTTTTGTTTCATTCCTAAGTGATTTCGTAAAATCATCTCTATATAAAAGCTTAAAGCTGATTTTCTATTCCCGAATAATTCACGCGCTTTAGCTTCAGCTTCTTTTTTCACTGTTGTTGTAAGAGTGAACATAAACTTTGAGGTTTCTTCAGTATCAACCAATTACTATACCTAAAGATTACTTAAGGTATCATAAGTCATATAAGGATACTGTATAGAAAAAAAATGAAGCAAAGTTTTTATGGCTAAAAAAACCAATATTAATTCGTTGGTAATATGCCGATTCTTTTTGAAGAGCATGAGTTTCATACAATTGACATTTACGAGTTTCAATGGGGAGAATTAGTAACCTTAGAACAAGTAAAAAACGCTTTTGAAAATCAAGGTGGCGTAGTGATTGCTCATGAAGGCTATCCAGAATGGACTAAAGCCGTGATATTGAGTGAGGAAAACAGTCTTTCTTGGGCGGATGCAGAAGCAATAGCTAACGCTTTAGCTGTTAAGTACCCGGGTGGATTATGGACTTGGATGGTTCACAGCGATAAATTATATGGATACACTAAGAGCCTATGGACAATAAGCGGAGTCGCTATTGCAGGAGTCACAGGATTAGCTATAGGATTCATGTTGTAATGAACTTATTATTTGTTATAGGATCTCTTTTTGCTGGTCAATGGGTACTGAATCAAGTTTATAATATTGTTGAAAAGAACACTGTAAGTCTACGCGCGCGTGAATATGCTGATTCATTAGGTTTACCTGTCTTAGATTTTGGTTGCGGGATTGATCCTAGAGGAGACTATAATGTAGATATAACTCATAGACCAGTAGCTTCTAATTTCACTTTAATACAATCTTTTGAAAAATCATATTTACCTTTTCCAGACAAGTTTTTTGGTTCAGCCTTATGTTTCCACGTTCTTGAACACGTCAATGATCCTCAACATACACTAGATGAATTATCCAGAGTAGCGGAACGAGTCTTCGTTATAACCCCTCATCCTTTCTTCTGGAGAACATGGATTCATGGAGGCCATAAATGGATATTTATCAACGGAGTCTGCTATAGAAACCCTTTACATTCAACAATAGAAGAATTAAACGATATACCGATCCTCTACCCTGAATAAACTATATTTCTTCAACTGAATCTTTCTTCTTTTCGGGTTCTACAGTTACTTCTATTCCTGGAAACATTGAAGTTATTGCTTTTACAACGGTTTCTTTTGTCGGTAAAGTAACTTTCAAAGTTAAAGTTCTAGTTTCTTCCTCAACCTTTTTTTCTTCTTCACTCATGAATTAATCACCTCCTTTGTCTTCTTACTTTTTCGGGGGAATTCCCATACAAAGTCGAAGATGTCTGGATTATCAACTTTTGTACCTTCAAATACTGCTAAGATAAGAGTGAGATTATTGTTCTGTTGTTTAATGAGTTTGTATCCTGTGAGTTTAGGACCATCTCTCAAAAGGTTGCTTCTCGGGTTAATTTCACATTCTATGATATACATCATTTGACCATAAGCCATCTTAACTAATTCAGCATAGGCATCCATGTTTCCAAGTTTTTTGTGTCTTTCAGCATTCTTCATTAAGTCAGAGTCTAATGAATCTAATGGTTCTTTTTGTTTGTATCGATCAGCTTTCGCATCAAACTGAGCTATACAAGCTATATCCGCATACATACGTACTTCTGCGAACGCTACTCTTGAATAACCAAAACCTAGTCCTCTGATTTCGCTTTGAGTCTTAACATCTAAGGGCATTTCTCTAACTACAGTTATGTTTAACCATTTGTCTCCTATCAACTCCTTGAGAAGTTTTTGACTAGCCATACGTATTAGGTTTTGATGTCCAGAAGATCCGCTACGACCACTCATATTATAATCATCTATGCTCTATGATTTTTAACGGTTCTCACAGCTTAACCTTCACGTATATGCTCACGTAGTTTAATTTCAAATTTGCAGTATTTACAACTTATTTGTTCTGTTGTCCATAAAGAATTCCTAAATTTACGCATACTTACGTATAGACTATGTATTCCTTTTGGACATAAGATATAACAAAAAAAAATGGCGGTTGGTTGAGAAATTAAAAAAAATCGTATGAAGGTGAAAAGTCTTGCCTTAAATTGTGATACTCGGATTCTCAACTTCAAGACTTTTAGTTTTAATCGTCGCTTGATCTTGTCCATCTGATTCATGATCTTATCTCACGCGTATTTGATTCTAGATCCATCAGTTTTTAGCGAGACAAAAAGGACAGACATAACCACTCCAACCAGGTATAATATATGGAGTGTACGTTCTATGACCACACTTCAAACAAAGAAATGGTCGGCCTGATGGGTTGAATTCTGAATTACCTAAACGATACTCCCTAACTTGCGTGGTGAGTACATACTTCATCACAATCATCTTCTTTTTTTCTTTTTTCGATATAAAACACTTCGATATTTACGTTTTACTCTATCGGATTCTCTTATTTTCGCTTTCACATTATCTCTTATCGAGTAAACAGTTGATGGTTTTATTTCTAGCTTATCCGCAAGAACCTTTACTGTCTTGTTTTGTAATCCGTCAAGAATTTCCTTTTGGCGTTTAGAGAGAAAATAAACCATTATTCTATCTCCTTAATTCGTTCTATTTTTAAGGGAATAACAATTTTTCCCTTGAAAAAGTCAGTAGCCATTATCCAAACTTCATTCACATATCTAAAAAGGTCAGGTATCACAACAATAAACTTAGTAATACCAATATCCATAGAAATATTTTGTTTCTGCCAATACTGTAACTTATCTACTGTTGGACTTAAAGATTCATACTCTACTCGCAGCACTTCATCATTTTTACTCATGAGTAAATCAGGTTTGAACTTAATCTTCATTATTCCCTTAACTTCTTCACGCTTGAATCCTTTTTCAGCCAGAATACGGCTGATCCGATCAATTATAGCATCATGTTCCTGTTTTGCCATCTTAAACACAATTTTGCTATTATCTAGGTATAGCAAATATAAACTTTACTATACCCTATATGGCTATGCTATCTTAAGGGATGGAGATTAACTTACTATTTCTCAGTCAATAACCAGGACTAAACACCATTACTTTCCATCATTAAACACTGTTTTTACCATACAAAAAATCATTGTCGAGAGAGTGTAGCCATAGTGTGAGAAGATTATCTACACCCTCCCTCCAAAATTAACGTAGACCTGCTTCAGCTTTGTAAGCTGTTTCAGAGACCTGGCCTTTCCAAGGTCCACAACAGATCTACGTCCAGAGGTGATGTTCTTTGTCAGTCAACTCTGAGATTGTAAGTAAAATAACGATATCATATAAATTTATTGGTTTAACTGTGAATAAAGGTTATAAGGTGTAAGTTATAAGGTGCAAGGTATACGTGATAAGGTATCAGGTGTAAGGTATACGTGATAACTATAGCTGTTACTAACCAGAAAGGAGGAACAGGAAAAACGACGTGTTCAGTGAATTTGGCTGCTGCCCTTGCCTTAGCAGGAAAAAAAACTTTGCTTTTAGACCTTGATCCTCAAAGCCACTCAACAATCAGCCTTGGAATTGAAAAGAATAGTTTTACCGCGTCAATGTATGATGTTTTGATTGGGAATATAAGTTTACCTTCAACTCTCTTAAAGACTGAGATTAACGGATTGTTTGTTGGACCTGCTGACATAAATTTAGCTGGAGTCGAATTTGAATTTGTTACACGGCCTAACAGAGAAAACGTTTTGAAGAATGTTCTAACAAAAATTATTGATATTGACGTTTGTATCTTGGACACTCCGCCAAACTTGGGACTGTTAACAATCAACAGTTTATGTGCATCTGATTATTTGATAATTCCCATAAGTGTGGGTTTCCTTCCCCTTGAAGGACTTAAACGATTACTGGACGTGGTTGAATTAGTGAAGGAGAGACTAGGCGCAAAAACGAAACTTTTAGGAACTGTCATAACGTTCTATGATGAAAGAACCAGACTGAGTAAAGAAAGCACTGAGGAGATCCAGAGGTTCTTCAAAGAAAAATGCTTTAAAACTGTGATTCATAGATGCGTGAAAATCGCGGAGGCTCCATCTCACGGAGAAACAATCTTCACTTACGCTTCAAAAAGTCGATCAGCCAAAGAATTTAAAGAATTAGGAAAAGAGGTATTGAAATATGTCTAAAAAAGCGTTAGGTAAAGGAATAGGATCAGGGCTTGATTCTGTCATACGTCCGGATCGCCAGATTGGAGTCGAGCAAAAGCGTGACATGCGCGCGATTAAAACCGTTAATCCACGAATCACCGTGTACTCTCCCGTAGCAGCCTCCGTTCTCACCCACCTAAAAAATACACAGCCTAACTTCAGCAAAAGTAAAATAGCCTGTGAAATCTTAGAAGAAGGCTTAAAAAAGCATTATCCTGAAATATGGATAAAGTTTGAATAGGTGAAACTAAATAGGAGCACTAAAAATATGGACTCGGACAGCGTTCATAAAACTTCAATGATCGATCTTCAAGATTCATTTTTTTTCAATTCCTCTACCTTTAATGCAATTTCTCTCATCTTTTTTAAAGACTCCAGTTGATATTCTACTTCTAGTTGGATTTTCTTTACTTGATAAAATATTATTCCAAGCCTAAAGCAAACTATTAATCCTCCTAAAAAAATCCCTAGTATAAAAACGAGTAATAAATTCATTTTTTATTCTCTCTTTGAAAAGAAGAAAGTATCACATCAATTATTTTCACAGTTAACTTGGGCTTTTCGATTATGAAGTATGCTGTAAGTCCAGCTAAGATTATTCTGTCAATCCTCTTCATCAGTTCTCAACTTCTCTTTGTTAATCACTTCTACTTTATAGAGCCATCCATTACTGGTAATAGAAACTTTTTCATTCAACGAAACTATTGCATTTTGCCATATATCAATATCACTGAAGCTGCTTCGATCTACAAACGGTCTTAAGTAAAGAGGCTTCCGAAATCCTATCTCTGTTATAAAAACATCAGCGATCTTCTTTGTTCCACGACCTGAATTAGCCCAATCTTTTCCTGTTTTTTTCCGCTTATTCTTTCGCCAAGTATAAACCATTCCGGTTTTAAGCAAAAACTCTCGTACTTGCTTAACTGAAAAAGAAATAACCAAATTCATTCCTCCTTTACATTATGGGATCGATCATCCAGTTTTTTTGTACAAAAACAACAATAATTAGAATTATCTGGAATTTTTTCGTCGTAAAATTCCAATAAATTTATCGATTATCTTATTAGTAAAGCTATATAGTTCATAATGTATTTTACAATAATACCATAACTCAACACCTCTTTGGTCTTCAGTAGGCACAGAGATAGCTCCATACACTGATTCTCCACAGTTTTCAACACGACATTTTTTATTCATTTTTTTTCAATTCATCATTTAGTTTTTTTCTACAATACGCGCAATAATTAGAGTTATCTGAAATCTTTTCTCCACAGTAAGGACAAGGTATCAACGGTGTGAAATGTGCTTCGATTATTTGAGCTAGTGAAGGATTCTTATTTAATTTGGGTTTAAACTTTTTATTCATATTTATTCATCCGACTGGAAGTTGTCTTTTAATAGGATGATCCTTTTTTTGTTCAATCACTTCCCCTTCAAACTCTATTTCACATCCCCAAGATAGAGCCTCATTTAGATCTCCTGCACAACTGGGAAAATCATTACATCCAGAACCTTCACATCTAACGACTCCTGTAAACTTCCATACCTTCCTCATTTTTAATTCCTATTTGTTTATTACTTTTCTGTGTCGTCTAGTTTCTTTTCTTTGGATAAAATTAGATATACTACTGAGGCATAATCACGTAATGTTAAGGGCGTGACTGTTGGATGTCGAGAGAATGCTTCATTAAAAATGATGGGTATTGTAACTTCTGATTTTATATCGCGCGCCCATTCAAGTAATGCCATTATACGTTCTTTTCTTATGTCAGCATAAGTAGGCATAATTTCACTTCTAAATTAATGGACTACTCCACTCCTACAATTTCTCCTTGTTGTCTAGCCTGGAGATCTTCTAGTAATAGACGCATACCTGCTCGGATCGCTTCGGTTCTAGTTGCATAAGAGTCTTTTATTGCTTCATCAAATGATTCTACAAATTTTATAGGCAAAGTAATATGTATTTTCTTTCCATTCATATCATTACCTCTTTTTATGTATACTTTTATGTATATAAAAAGTTTTTGATAGAGAAAGAGAATAAGAGAGGAAAAGACAGAGAAGGAGAGATAGGGAGAGAGAGGGAGAAGGAGAGAGAGAGGGAGAAGGAGAGAACAGAGAAAAATATAAATACTTATTTTATTACCCTAAGATCAAGCGCGTTTAGAAGTACGTAGATCTGGGATATACGCCTATCTTCTAATCCAAGGACAGCTTGTTTTTCTCAGATCTACTGTACCGTTTTTTAAGTAATATTTAAAAAGGATCTCCTTTAGTACCTATTTCTTGGATTAGAAAATAGGTAATTGTGCTAACCGTTAGGAATAGAGAAACTTCCAACACGGTTGTCGATCAAGTAATTGATCAGTGATAACTTGCGGAATGAAACTCTGAGAAATAAATCAATTAGCGGGAAACACCTTCTAGGGGCCTATGGATGGGCGACGGAGGCTGCCAACCTACTTTCGTTCTATATAAATGGGATGGGAAAACTGGTATATGAGAAGCTCAATGTTTCTGATTGACAGATCCAGGAACTACCGACCAACGGCAAGATTTGATACTAGCTGTCCCACACTGTGTAGAAGAAGGATAGAGGTTTAAGCTTACTTTCTGATTCCCTGATAAGCCTGTACCCATGTCGATATGGGAAGAGGTGTTTATCAAGTGAAGCCTGGGATACGTGACATGTGTCTCCGCGATTTCGGTGACGGATCGGTGATAATAAGTCCATTGATGAAGTTCAATGATGTGGGCTTGTTGCTGGGAGGAAAGGGCTGAGATAGACGAGGGTGGGTGTATTCCCTAGTGTTAAGTCTAAATCATATATTACTTAAAACACAAAACATAAAAAAATTATGTTAGTATGTGTTTGGAGAATTCCAGTGGAAATGGAGGTTGGGGGTTTGGTATTTAAATGTTTTGTTTGTTTGGGTAGGATCTACCCGGTAGGTTTGTACCCTACACAGCCCTTCCTGTCTAGGACGTTGAGGGGTTCGGTGTAAGTCTGGGTTTGGGTTTGGTAGGAGTTCTCAAAGACGGGCTTTGTG
>JAUVYS010000142.1 GCA_030602965.1 Candidatus Bathyarchaeota archaeon
AATGACTCGACCTTTTTAGTCTTTCCTTAGCGAAATGATTGCACGTCCACGCGAATAATTGGAATGTAATAAAAATATGTCTTCAAACCAATTTTAATATGGGAAAAAGAGGGTAATTAAAAAATTATTTTACGTGTGAGCAAGTGAAGGGTGATGAATAAGCGTTTCATTGTTTCCGTTGTTATTTTGTGCTTATATATGAGAATTATCTTTTGGCCTTCCAGCCTTCCAAATGATCAGCTGATACCTGAAAAAGATCTGTGGGGGATAATTATCCCACAGACAATCAAACATTTAGTCGAATATTCAATTCTGGGGTTCTTGATGAGTTTAGTAGTATCACAGACATCGATCAAGAAGACTTCAACCTCGTTCTATTCATTCATATTTTCCTCTGGGTACGATATTTCAGATGAAATACATCAATACTTCGTACCTACAAGATATTGCACAGTTTTTGATATGTGCGTTAACTCTATTGGAAGTATTGTTGGTGTTTTGTTTTACGTGGTTGTGATATATTTTTACACACGCGAGTAGACTATTAATTAATTTTATGTTAAAAGTGGAGGAGCTGAATGATGGCTGAAAAACCAATTATTGCAGTACTAGGTAATCATAATTCCGGAAAGACTTCAGTAATTGAGACAGTGATTTCGCGCTTAAGAAAAGAGGGGTATAATGTAGCTTCTGCTAAACACGTATTTATCGAAGGTTTTTCTTTAGACACAGAAAATTCAGACACCTATAGACATTCAAAAGCTGGAGCCAACCCGGTACTTGCTGTCTCCGATGTAGAGACTGCAGTGCTTATAAAAAATGGAATGTCAAATTTTACTCTTAAAAAGACGCATTTTTGGACTTCAGAGACCGATGTTTTAATATTTGAAGGATTTTCCAACATCCTCTCTGAAAATGAAGATGTTGCAAAGATAATTTGTATAAAAAACATGGATGAACATGAAGAATACAACGTGAAAATGAAAGGTGAAGTCTTAGCTTTTTGCAGCTTCAAACAATTGGGAACAAATATAGTTGGGATTAAGGAAGACTCCTCAATTATAGAAGAGAGAGTTTTAAGGTTTGTAGAGAAGTTTTATCATAAAGATAAGGATTTGTAAGAAGAAATCTCTTTTTTTCACAGCAATCTTTTTATTAATTCTAAGAATGTATACTATTTCTTTTAACAGGCTGATGAGCTTGGCTGAAGTAAACTGGCACTCCTTGACAAACAAAGAGGTCTTAAAAAACCTCGGAGCCACTGAGAATGGCCTCAATACTGAAGAGGTTAAACACCGTTTAGAGAAATATGGGTTTAACGAGTTAGTGGAGAAGAAGAATGTTTCTGCTTTAGAAGTCTTCCTCAGCCAGTTTAAAGACGTATTCGTTATGATGTTATTGGTGGCCACAGCAATTTCCTATTTCATTGGAGAGATAGGAGACGCTGCTATAATTGCTGCAATAATCGTTCTTGTTGCGGTGGTCGGATTTATTCAAGAGTATCGAGCTGAGAGGGCTTTGGAAGCCATGAAAAAGATGACGGCTCCCAAGGCCATGATACTTCGAGACGGGAAAGAAGTCATCGTTCCTGCAAAGGAGATTGTTCCTGGTGACATTCTGCTTTTAGAAGCAGGCGATCGTGTAGCCGCTGACGCTCGTTTACTAAAAGTCATTGACTTGAAGACCGACGAGGCTGTGCTCACTGGAGAATCTACGCCTGTAGAGAAGAAGACGGGTGCTTTAAAAGAGAAGGTTGCGGTATCGGATAGAATTAACATGGTGTTCATGGCAACGCACACTACTTTTGGACGAGGAAGGGCGGTTGTTGCTTGTACAGGAATGAACACCGAGTTCGGCAAGATAGCTCAGATGGTTCAGGAAACCGAACAAGAAGAAACACCCTTGAAGAAGAGACTGGAGAACTTTTCCCGAAAATTCGCTATAATAATCACGATTATTTGCGCTATCATATTTGGACTTGAATTGATTCGTGGGGAAGATTTAGTTGAAGGATTCATGGCAGCTGTCGCTCTTGCCATCTCAGCTGTTCCTGAAGGTTTACCAGCAATCACCACAGTCACTCTAGCTCTTGGTGCAAGAACTCTTGCTAAAAGTAAAGCCGTCATAAGAAGGCTGTCTTCAGCTGAAACATTAGGCGCAACAACAATCATATGCTCAGACAAAACAGGCACCCTCACAAAAGGAGAGATGACGGTCAGAAAAATCTTCAACAATGGTAAGATTTACGACGTCTCCGGCGTTGGATACGAGCCTAAAGGCAGATTCTACGTTGAGGACAAAGAGATAACAAAAGACAGTGAATTATCACTGCTGCTTAATATCGGTGTCCTCTGTAACAACGCCAACATTACTGAAGATAATGGTGGTTGGCATGTAATGGGAGATCCCACTGAAGGGGCTTTAATAGTCACAGCCTCAAAGGCTGGAATCATAAAAGATGAGATTGAAATGGAGAATCCAAGGATTAGTGAGATTCCCTTCAGTTCAGAGAGAAAACGCATGACAACGATACACAATTCACCATCAGGAGAGACTTTTGCGTACATGAAGGGTGCACCTGAAATAGTTCTTGGCAGATGTTCCAAAATCTTTGAGAATGGAACGGCAGTGCCTCTTGCAGAAGCAAGAAAGAGAGAGATTTTAGCGGTGAATGAAGACTTTGCGAATGAAGCCCTACGTGTGCTCGGAATGGCTTACAAGAAACTTCCAAAGAAAAGGAAGTTTGAGGAAGAAGAAGTTGAAAATGATATGGTGTTCGTGGGTTTGCAGGGGATGATCGATCCCCCTAGAGAAGAAGTGAAAGTAGCCAACGAGTCATGCGAGAAAGCTGGAATAAAGACGGTTATGATTACAGGAGACCATAAACTCACTGCACTAGCCATCGCAAAAGACATTGGAATGTTCAAGAAAGGAAGCCTTGCCCTGACAGGTAAAGAGTTAGATGACTTAGATGATGAAAAGTTCGAAGAGATAGTTGAGGACATCGCAGTCTACGCAAGAGTCTCGCCTGAACATAAGCAGAGAATTGTTAAAGCACTTAAAGAGAAAGGCCACATAGTAGCGATGACTGGGGACGGCGTAAACGATGCACCAGCCATCAAAAACGCTGACATAGGACTCGCTATGGGAATCACAGGGACAGATGTTACACGTGAAGCCTCAGACATGGTCTTGGCAGACGACAATTTTGCAACCATAGTCAAGGCAGTAGAGAAGGGTCGTGGAATATATGATAACATAAGGGAGTACATAAGGTTCCTTCTCGCCTGTAATTTTGATGAGGTTCTGGTATTAGGCCTCTTCGCGATTCTAAACTTTCCACTACCACTCCTTCCAGCTATGCTGTTATGGATAAACCTCGTCACAGACGGAGCACCTGCAAGTGCTTTGAGCATGGACACCCCTGAAGGAGACATCATGTCGCGACCACCACGTGACCCGAAAGAAGGAATACTCGCTGGGATGATCCCTTTCATAGTTGCATCCTTCATTGCCCAATCCTTGGGAACAATACTATTATTCTCTCTGGAATACTTCATTATTGGAGGAGGCTCTCCAGATTTTCTAGGCAAAGCTAGAACCATGGCGTTCATGCAAGCAGCGTTCTTTGAATTGTTCGTTATTTGGAACTTCCGATCTGAAACACACAGCGTTTGGAGGTCAAAATTCTGGA
>JAUVYS010000040.1 GCA_030602965.1 Candidatus Bathyarchaeota archaeon
AAGAAGGCTGATTCACGTCGCCCGCAGATTCGGAGCCATATCAAAAGACGTTGACATGAGTAATGTAAGCATTAGGCAACTTTCGAAAAATTTTGAGGGATCAGCGATTTACGAAGAAGCTGTGAAGGAGGCGTTTGACAAAGATCTTGATCTTAACAATACAAAAAAGGTTCTGAATGAAATCCAGACTGGTATTCTTGAAATTGTTTGTTTGGAAAAGAATAATGATCCTAGTCCCATTGCTAAAGCAGGAATAGAGAAGATGAGTAGAAGAACAGATCTAATACCACCCGAGAAGATAAGGCACATCATCATCGAATCAGCTAAGGCACGAATATTTAACGAGATAAGAACATTAATGTGTACTGACTGTTGGGATTACATCAAGACTGAAAGAATGATCGATCTATCAGATCGAGTAAAGTGTCAAAAGTGTGGTTCAACAAAAATCGGAATTACAGCTATATCTGAGGAGGAGTTACTAAATTTAATGGATGAAAAAGGGGACGCTTCGACAAAAAAGGAAAAAAGAATACTTAGAAGATTAAAGACGGTGGCACAAATGATATCCCAGTATGGAAAGGTAGCAGCTTTAGCTCTTGTTGGACGAAATCTTAGCCTAATCGATGTAAAGAAGATATTGAAAGAAGAAAGTAAAGTTAATGATCATTTGTTCCACTTAATTGTTGAGACTGAAAAGAAGGCATTAAGTAGAAGATTTTGGTAAGGATAGAAAAAATGGTGATGTTGACTTTGCTCTATTGCTTTTTCTTTCAATAAATACAAAAAAATTTGCGGTTCTTCCACGATTATTCCGTAATATCGTGAGTAAGCTAAAAATATTTTATATGATGGTGTGTACACATTTTATTTCAATGAAGAAAAAAGATATTTTAGATTTCATTGGTAAAACAGGGTTTATTATTCCAATATTAGTGACAGTTTTTTTTACATTTTTTATGGTTCAATTAGTTCTCTTTTCTTTCAATAAGGAAGAATTAAAATTGCCTCTTCCCAGTGGTGAGGGCATCTTCGCAATAATTGCGAATATCTCTTTGTTTATATCCATCGCGATTGTGGCAATAGCTTTAATTTATTTATCAAAAAAGGTTCAAAGAAGTGAAAATGCGCATAACATATTTATTATAATTTATTTAATCGTTGGAACAATTTTGGTACTTCTCTTTGGAAAGCAGTTTTTCAATGTTCCAGCTAATACCATGCCTCTAATTTACGTGTTTTTTGGAAGCCTAGCGTATCTAGGTTTTTACTCAATTTACCTTATAGTAATGGATATTCTTCCTGAAAGATTGAAGAACTTCATCTTCATAATTTATAGTTCAATAATCGGGATATATCTTGGAATATCTTTACCAGCAACTTCCACAATAGCAATTATCTTAGCGTTATCTTTTGTAGATTTATTTTGGGTATACTATAAGTTGAGAAATCACGAAACTAATGAGCCCTTAGAAAAATTTATGGTAATCGTAAAATACCCGAATATAATGTGGGGAATAGGTCTTGGAGATCTTACTTGTTATGCTCTGTTGGTAACATGTTCTTTTATGAACTTCGGAGTTATAAACAGTTTAGTTTCAATAATCTTGATTTTAGCAGGTTCAGTATTTTCTATGAGAGAAGCTGAAAAACACAATTATTTTCCAGGTTTACCATTATCAACTGGGCTTGGTTTGATACCAATATTTCTAGGATCTGTGATGGCTATTTCATAAACTAATCTAGTTTTTCTTTTCCCCGGAAGCAAGATACGTAGTGTTTATTTAAGATTTCCTCTAACTTTGGATCTTTTTTCTTACAAATTGGAATGTGATATTTGCATCTTGGGTAGAACCTACAATAAAGAGGTGGATTTATTGGGCTTGGAACTTCACCAGGTAGGATTATGCGGTTGCTTTTTTGCCCTGGCTTTGAGGTTGGTACAGCTGAGATCAGGGCTTTCGTGTAGGGATGTCGAGGAGATTCAAAGAGCTCATTTACCTCAGCGAGCTCCACTATTCTTCCCAAATACATTACTGCAACTTCATCACATATGTGTCTAACTGTACTTAAATCGTGAGATATATAGATGTAAGTTAGATTGAACTTGCTTTGAAGGTCTCCTAACAGATTTAATATTTGGGCTCTTATAGAAACATCTAAAGACGACACTGGCTCATCAGCTATCAGAAATTCAGGTTCAACTGCTAATGCTCTTGCGATACATACCCTTTGTCTTTGTCCTCCACTAAATTCGTGGGGATATCTTTCGCTATGATAATCTTCAAGTCCAACAAGTCTTAGAAGTTCGTACATTCTTATAGGCCATTCCTTCTTCGGAATATGCCTATGAATTTGGTAAGGTTCCATTATTATGTCTGCAACTGTCATTCTAGGATTAAGCGAGGAGTAAGGATCTTGAAATATATATTGCATTTTTCTTCGTAAGCTCAAAATATCTTGCTTATTTTTTGACCTGAAAGTTTTAAAAACATCTATGCCTTCGAAAAAGACTTGACCCGACGTAGGATGAAATAGGTATAAAATTGTCTTTGCAAGAGTTGTCTTCCCGCTTCCGCTTTCACCAACTAATCCGAGAGTTTTTCCTTTTTCCACTTTGAAACTTACATTATCGCAAGCGTGAATTGAACCAGTTTGGTGACTGAACAGAATGCCTTTTTCGAAGACAGGGAAGAGTTTCTTCAAGTGTTCTACTTCTAAAACAACGTTCTTAGGCAGCTCTTTCACGCTCTTTTAGTAAGGTTTTTTTAATCTCGTCCCAACGTAAACACGCTGTCAAATGACCTTTTTCTACTTTTTCGAGTTCAGGAACTTTCATTTTACAGATAGACTTAGCGTATTTACATCGTGGGTGAAATCTACATCCAGAAGGAGGATTTATAAGATTAGGTATGTTCCCGGGAATCACTTGTAGTTTCTGTTTTTCAGTTCCAATTTGAGGTATAGCTCTCATAAGAGCAACAGTGTAAGGGTGGGTAGCGTGTAAGAAAATGTCATTCACACTCGAAGTTTCACACACTCTACCAGCATACATGACTGTTACTCTGTCTGCCATTTCAGCGACAATGCCCATGTTATGTGTAATCAGCACCATTGACATGTCAAATTTACTCTTTAAATCTCTCATGAGATCCAATATCTGCGCTTGGATTGTAACATCAAGATTTGTGGTTGGTTCATCAGCAAAAAGCAAGCTGGGTTCACATGAAAGAGCTCTTGCGATAGCAACCCTTTGCTTCATACCTCCACTGAATTGATGGGGAAAATCCTTTATTCGTAGTTTTGCATCAGGTATTCCTACAATGTCAAGAAGAATTTCGGCTTTTTCCTTTGCTTCTTCTTTATTTAATTTTTGATGCTGTTGGATTACTTCAATTAATTGACTTTCTATTGAGAAAATTGGGTTTAGTGAAGTTGAAGGATCTTGGAAAATTAGGGCTATTTGAGCACCCCGTATTTTTTGCATCTCTTTTTCTGTTTTTCTGAGTAAGTCTTCATCTTTGAACATTATTCTGCCATCTATGATTTTTCCTGGTCTTGGCACGATTCGAAGAACAGATAAGGACGTAACCGTTTTTCCCGAGCCTGATTCTCCTACTAAACCAAGGGTTTCTCCTTTTTTAACTTCTAGACTTACACCGTCAACAGCTTGAACTACACCTGCCCAAGTATTGAAATATGTCTTGAGGTTTTCTATTTTCAGAATGGTTCTAGGCACTTTGATACTTCCTCAAGTGTTTTCAATTATATTCACTCTCGTAGACGTGGATCAAGAGCATCTCTTAAACCGTCTCCGAGAATGTTGAATCCTAACACCGTGACTACGATTGCAAGACCAGGAAACACGCCTTGCCACCAAGCACCTCTAATAGCCTCCAGGCTATAGGCTATCATTCTTCCCCAAGTGATTATGTTCGGGTCGCTGAACCCTAGAAAACTTAGACCCGCTTCGAGAATGACGTTGATTGCAATACTCGAAGTAATCAATACGATTATTAAATGTAGAACGTTCGGAAGAATGTGCTTAAAGATGATTCGTCGGTTACTTGCTCCTAAACATTTAGCCGCGGTTACAAATTCGTATTCTTTAAGCTTTAAGAATTCAGCTCTGATTGCTCGTGAGTCACCTGCCCACCCTAATATTCCTAAGACAAGAATCGTTAAACCTAAACCGAAGCCAGCTACAGTTATAGTCATTGCAACTTTGAGAAGAACAATTAAAAACAGAAAGGCAGGCATCACCAAGAAAACTTCGGAAAATCTCATTAAAATTGTATCAATCTTTCCACCGTAATAACCAGCAATTGAACCAACCAATACTGCGATAACCATTGAAAACACTGCGGCTCCAACCCCTACTTGTAGAGCAGGTGCTGCACCATAAATTATCTGGCTGAAAACATCATGTCCGGTGTAGTCAGTGCCCATGAGGTGATCCCAACTTGGAGCCTCTCTCGTTCTTCCTTCCATAAAAGCAGAGATGTCATTAGGTGGATACGGAGCGATAAAGGGGCCAAATATTGCCATGAACAAGATTATTCCTTCAATGAAAAGACCTGCTAAAGCAGCCTTGTTTTTCTTAAAGCGTTTCCAAGCAATTCCCCATTGACTAATAGGTTTAGAGGTTTTTACTGCTTTTTTAGTCATTTCTTTTTTTGTGTGGTCTTTACTCATTTTTCACTCACTCATATCTGATTCTGGGGTCAATGATACCGTAAAGTAAATCTGTAATGAGGTTTACACCTAAAATTATCAGTGTGATTATCATGTTAATTCCCATGATCACTGGGAAATCTAATTGTGTAACTGAATTGACATATAAGTATCCTAAGCCTGGCCAAGTGAATACTGTCTCAGTCATTGGGGCGCCTGATAAAAGCAAGCCTATAGAAATTCCAATGTATGTGATGAGAGGAATCGTCGCGTTTCGAAGGGCGTGTTTAAAAATAATGGTTCTTTCACTCAAACCACTAGCTCTAGCTGCTAATATGTAGTCTTGTCGTAATATTTCTAACATGCTCGATCGGACAAGTCTGATATAAAGTGCCATTGAAACCCAGGCTATAGCAACCGTTGGTAATACTAAATGCCATAACTCATCAAGGAAATAACTACCAAAGGGGTATCTTAACTCTTGAAGTGAATGGGCTCCAAATGAGGGAAACCACCCGAGATAGAAAGAAAAAATGAGTATAAAAATTATACCCATGTAGAATATGGGTATTGATATTCCCATTATTGCTGATGAAGTAATTGTAATATCTAACTTTGAGTACTGTTTCCTAGCGGAATATATGCCAATTGGTATTCCGATGGCTAAAGCTAAAATGAGAGCTACCATCTGAAGCTTGATGGTTTCCCAGGCATACATGCCAATAATCGTATTTACGGTTCTACCGCTGTAGAATGATGTCCCCAAGTCTAATTGCAGGAAGCGCCATAGCCATATTCCATATTGAACGTATATGGGCTGGTCAAGACCATAATAAATTCTTAAGTTTTCCCGAACCTCACCTATGTTCGGACTGGGATTGCCAAGCGTCATCAATCGGATAGGATCTCCTGCACTATGCATCAATGAAAAGTTAAGAATCGATATGCCTAGAAATAATGGAATAATGTAAATCAACCGTTTTACAATATACCTTTTATACCCCATAATTTGAACCCACAATTTTCTTGACTTAATTTTAATAACATATTTAAATTTTCATAATATTAGTAATTTCTCCGATTATTGTTGCTTTCACTAAAATTTTTTCACTAATGATAAGGCAAAATTGGACGTATTTTTACTTATTTCTGTTTGTGATAATGATTATATATAGCTTATTAGAATTAACTTTTTTAATTAAATAATGGAGAAAATGAAAAATGCAAAAAAATACATCTGCTAAAATCAAAACATTACTTGCAATAGTAATATTGGTCAATGTGGCACTTGCTGTAACACCATTTGCTTTTGCTCAAACTTGGATGGCTACACCTGCACTAGAAATTACTTTGACAAATCCAAGTACAAACCCTGCAAGACAGCAGTGGGGTGAAGTAATTCAAGCAAACTTGAGAGGAATTGGAATCGAATGTGGCAGAGTGATTTGGGATTGGGACACAATTTATGATCGTGTGTTAGAGCCACCTACAGAAATTGCTGGACTAACATATGATGAAGGAGGATTCGACGCATTATTTGTTGGCTACGCTATATCACCTGAAATGGATCTTAGAGACCTGTTTAAGGGAACTCCAGAGTTCTTCTCGCCTACTGGGCAAAACTATTACTTTTATGATAACGATGCCGTAGATGTCCTTTTAGACGCTGCTATGGCGGAACCAGATTATGATGCTAGAGAAGTTATCCAACATCAAATTCTGGGGATCTTGTACGAAGATCAGCCTTCTGCCATAATATCCTACTTCACAGAATGTGTTGCTTACGATCCAGATTTAACAAACTATGACGAGGGTTACTGGTATCCTGCATGGATTTACCCGGAGATGTTCAAAGGATTGACATCAATGATTCTTGCGCAGACAGGGCCAGTCTTGGAGCTCAATCCGTTTGTTTCAACATCATACTACGATCTGACCGCTTTTGCTGTTCTCTGGCCTTCGTTGGTTAGAAAGAACAACATGGTTAACGCTACGATGGAAGGTATATTAGCGGAGAGTTGGAGTGTTTCTGCCGATGGAAAGACTTGGACAGTGGTTCTCAGACAAGACGCTTACTGGACTGATGGTACACAAGTCACAGCTGACGACGTTATATTTTCATATCAATCCGTGTTTGAGACAGACTTAGCGTGCCCATTTTTTGGTTCGTATAAAGCCATTTTTGGAGAAGCAGCTAACATAAAAAAGATCGATAATTTCACAGTTGAATTCGCTCTACCAGAAATATACGCTTTATTCGGGGCATTAATGTTGGATGAGACCATATTTCCAAAGCACATCTACGAAAACATTCCTTATACCGACTGGAGAACACATGAATCTAACACAGGAATAGGAAGTCCAACCATTGTGTCATGTGGACCTTATAACTTCGTCGAATTTGATGAAGTGACATCGACGTTCAAATTCGAAAAGAATGAAGACTACTTCAGAAAAGACGAACTTGAAGCTGCTGGTTACTTTGAGCTCGAGGATTACTGGGTTACTTTCATCGAAGGTTGGGAGGCAGCACTAGCTGCACTCAAAAACGGTGAAGTACAATTCCTTGACTCACAATACCACGGAGAAGGACATTTACCCGAACTTGACGAGGGTGTTAATGAAGGCTGGTGCGCTTACACAATGTATTCAAGCAATGGTTATCAAGAACTAGGCTTCAACATGCGACATCCAGTATGGGGTACCGGAGTTGATACGCCACTGGGCAAAAGCGATCCATCTAGAGCTGCAGAAGCCGCAAGGTATTTGAGACAAGCAGTCAGCCACTGCATTCCACGGGCACAGATTGTAACGGAAATTTTAGCGGGAGCCGGACAAGCAGGAGATCAACATGCATTCCCAGGACAACCAGAGAGACGTGACGATCTTCCAGTCTACGCATATAACTTGACTAGAGCGAAAGAACTGATTGAGATGGCAGGCTACTCCTTTGTAGCTCCACCACCGTCATTCTTAGAGCAATACGGAATATACTTAGCATTTGGCGCAGGATTGATCATCGCTGTTGCAGGCGTATACGTAATACGAAAGAAATAAAAACAGGAATACATTTCTACTCTTTTTTTCCCCTTTTTTTTAAAAAAATAGAGACAGAATTAACCCTGAAAAGAACACTATTCCTGATGTAACTATTACTTTGTTTGTAATAAGATGATCAATTTTGTATTTTCTTATGGTCCAAGGCTCCTTCTTTTTTGAACGTGATATTTCTTCTAATATTTTACTCATCGAGGCTGAAGATAAGAGATCAAAAGTACCTCCGAGCGTTAATCCAATGCCACTTTCAACTAACAACATGAAAGAAAGAAAAGACGTTACGCCAAGGGGAATATAAAAAGATAAGATCAGAACAGCCACAAAATCAATTGCAAAAATAATCACAGAGTAAATTACACATTCACGCAGCAGAGGAAAAATCTTTTTAATCTTTTCCATACTCGATCCCCCAACACATTTTTACTCGGTTTTATACTTTACAAGATTGGTCATTTAATACAATCTCAGTTTTATGAGGTTTTAAAGGAATAAATGGAAAAATATGGCAGTTCATTTATGAACGATGTTAAATAGTATCCTCTGACTTCTTGGGGTTCACGCGCGCAAGCACGCATAATTGATCTAAGGTTTACTTTCTTTGTAATTAAAGGAATTTGGGATTATGGTCTCCGTGTTTATTACTCCGTCAAGTTTACCAATTTTATCAACAACAATTTTTTGAATTTGATCTGGATATCGAGGTGGAAGAACGGTTCTTTTAACTTCAACAACAGTAAGGACGTCATGTTTTCCTGGTATTAAGTGCACTTCACGAACTTCTTCCATTTGAAAAAGTTCGTATATGACAGTTGCCTCTCTTCCTGGCTTTGCGTCTATGAAAATGAACCCTCTCGCAAGTTTAAACAAATCAAATAAATGATCTTCCTTTATCTTCGAAGAAGTAGGAATTACCGTTTGTGTCTCTAATATTCCCGATATTGTTCTAAGGTTATCAGTCAGAACTCTAGTTAATTGTCCCCAAGGATCAGAAGTCACAGCCTCCTCTATGCCAAGTACAACTACGTAATCAAATTCGCCCGCTATCAAGTGGGCTTCTAATGCCTCTGGAATCTTCAGTATCTTCTTTACCACTTTTTTCTCTGTTCCTGGTTTCACTCTAATTAATGAGAAGCTTTTTAGAATCATTGAGTAGTCAACCAATTTGTTAATTAATTTTTCAAGAAATAAATGTATGCTTGAGGTTCAAAAATATTGTTCAACTTTTCTTTCTTTAAAAGTACAGAACTTTAAACCCATTTTCTTTGCGATGTTAATCCACTTCGGGATGTGTTTGGCCAAATATTGAATGTTATGAGCGTCTGATCCTATAGTTAAGATTTTTGGATTCCTTTCTTTCCATCTCCTGAGTAAGTCTTCACTGGGAAAAGCTTCATCAAACCCATACCGATAGCATGAAGTATTGATTTCCAGACCAACATTCTTCTCTATCATTAAATCGAATGTTTTTTCCGCAAGATCAACACAGTCTTTTAAAAGATTTTCACCATAATATTCTAAACCAAACTTTTTGTAACGGTCTATATGTGCAATCACGTCAAAGATTTCACTTCTAACTGCATTTTGCACCTCTTGAAAGTATTTTTCACATAATTCTCTAGAAGATTTCCCTTCGAAACATACAGGGAATTCTTCTTCGAGGTGGATTGCATTATGGTCAAGATTGTGTATGGCACCTAAAATCAAATCAAAAGGGTAGCCATGTAAATTACGCTTTATCTTGTCTTCTACTTCCTTGCTGTACTCTACTTCAATCCCATATTTAATATTCAAACCAAATTTCTCATAGATGGCTCTTGCTCTCTTCAAATCAGCAAGATAATGATCAAGCCAATTCGAATCGAAAGACACAAGCTCACCCTTCACTCGTACAAAGCCTTCTTTCTCTTTTCGAACAGGATCAAGATCATAATGAGTTGTAAAGCAAATTTCATCTAAGCCAATTTCTAACGCTCTTTTACAAAAAGCGTCTATACTATCCTTGGCATCCAAAGAATAGTCCGGGTGTACATGATAGTCAACGAGCATTATGATTTTCACTTAAAAACTTTAGAAGATTATTAAGAGTGTTAAATATCTTTTGCTGAGAGAATAAATTTCGTTATTGAAAAAAGAATTGATGTTGATTCACTTACTCTTTTTTGGAGACCATTTCTCGTTCAGGAATTTTGCTATTCCTGACGAGTCCAGTGGACCCACCATGACTTCCCATCCTGATGCTTCCTCTATTTCTCCACTTAATCTCGCTGCTCTTCCTGGTATGATTATTTTGTTGTGACTCACTTT
>JAUVYS010000151.1 GCA_030602965.1 Candidatus Bathyarchaeota archaeon
GTGCACAATTTATGATTTTAATCCAATATCAGAATACACTTTTTATTGATCGATAATAATTATAGAACTGGAAGCCTCGGGGCTACCATACTCCAGAGTCCCAAATACTTCCATTTTTTTACTATTTGACTGACTGGTAAATTGAAACAATACTTTCCAAGCTTTTAGAGAAGTAGTCAACTAAATTTCTTTATTGACACCTTAGGCATATCGTGCACGATAAATCTACATATGATTTCAGCTAGCTATGAATGTTTAAATGAACGGGAATGCGATCTAACTTTTCGTGTCGATTAGAGTCATTAGTAATTGTAGACTATCCAGATAACTAGATAGTCTAATGAAGATATCCAGATAACGCAATGAGATAACTAGATAATAATCGGAGATAACGTGAGATAACTGGATAATAAGCAGAGATATTTGGAGATATCTAGATAGTTTTTGGAGATACCCAGATAACTAGATAAAAGATAACCAGATGAGAAAGATCTTTTCAAAATATCTTTTTCAAACGGATAATTACATTTATTTCTAATTGAATATACCTTTTACGAGCATATTTTTTCGTCTGAAGAACGACCCAACGGTGAAAACTTATAATTCTCATTTAAAACACCTACAATTGATGAAGAAGAGAAAATACGAGACTTCAAAAAGCATTTTAGTTACGGTGAAATAGCGACCATTTTCGATAGAAGTAAAAGCACGGTCTTTGAAATCATTAATGAGAAAAAGAACGACGAACGCTCATCCTTATAATTAATTAATATAGTATAGGTTGAAATCGGTTATTTCAAAGGAGTTAACTGACAAAAACTCTTACAATAAGAAAAATATTGTTTTATTATTCAAATGAAATCTTACTTGATCGATTTATCTTCAAGTTAATATTGAAGGATTATTATTTTTGAAAAAATAGAAGGTTTGAAGGTTGCTCTGAAAAAAGCTAATTTATCTACTGGCAGGTAACTGGATGGTAAAATATGGATTGGGAAAAGGTAAATCATTATGTACTAAAAAAGCAGCATTTGACGAAAAAGTTTGATAGTGTTGTGAAGTGTGTTGAGGACATTGGAGGACTTAACTCAATAACAGCCATAGCACCCTATTTCTCTCTCTTCAATAGATTGAAGGATTTCAAAAAATCGATGTTTGATGAAGAACTGTATGAAAAGAAAAGACTCTATAGACTAAGACTTATGAGAGGCACCTTGTTCATTGTCACAAGAAACTTTCTTCCAGTAGCATATTCAGCCACCATTGATAGAACGCAAAAAAGATTAGCTGGTTTTCGAAAACGCTACAAACTCGCTGAAAAAGAACTTGAGGAACTTAAAGATGAGATTATAACTGTGCTCAAAGAAGGTGAGAAAACCGCAGTAGAGATACGAAAAGAACTGAGGAAAAATATAAGCGTCTCATTAATCCTCAGGCTTCTGATGGAGGATGTTCCTTTGTTGAGAGGAAGACCTCTTGGGACTTGGAAAGGTGAACAGTTCAGATACTCCCTCTTACCTAAAAACATCAAATTAAGAATGGATAAAGAAAAAGCAAAAACCTTACTGGTTGAGAAATTCCTCCAAGCTTTTGGTCCTGCAACTCTGAAAGATATAGCATGGTGGAGTGGATTCAGCAAAAAAGAGTCAAAGACAATTCTAGAAAAGATCGATACAGTTGACATAGGAGAAGGCTTAATCCTGCTTGAAAAAGAAGCCGAAGACTTTGAGATCTCCAAAGTTGATGATGAAAGTTTATTATTAATGTCCGGCGTTGACCAATATGTAATTACTCACAAATATTCAATATGTCCTAGGCTAGTAAGTGAAAGATATTTGACCAATATTTACAACGAATATGGGGCACTTCATGATCCTATAATCAGAAATGGAGAAATTATCGGAAGATGGCATGTCAAAGAAGGGAGAATAGACTACATACTCTATGAGAAAATAAAGAATAAGACAGAACTAGATCAGAGAATTGGAGAAATGGAAGAATTTCTTAGAGAATAGTAGTCTCATATAGAAACTATGTCTTGCTTCGCCCTTTACCTTGCCTTCTGATGAGTTATACAATGGCGTAAAAGTCATATAAAATCCTAAACCCTGCATAAAGAAAAAAGGACATTAATAAAAAAGGGGATTTTGCGGGAGATATCTCCACTTTCGATTACTTTTATACAAATCTATTTTGACAGGAGTTACTCTGAGGGTTCCATGTCAGCCCTAATCAGAAACAGACCATAAATAAATCTCGCAGATGTAATCTATAGAACCTGTATTGCTATGTCTATAAAGTTTGAAACAATATTCATTATAGTTGCTCCATAAATGTTTCTGGTTTTCCAAGTAACAAAGATTTTTGCAGTAAAGCTGATTAGGTTCATGACTGTCCAAAGTGGAGAAGCAGCTGTGAATGATTGAAATGCCAAGAATGAAATTATTGCTAACAGAAACTTGTTTTCTTGTTCCATATGTGCATTGAATAATATTCCAATAAAGAATATAGTTTGGGCAGAGACTGAGAGAATTGTGACCAATAGGGTCCATAAAATTAAACCATCGAAGGTGTAGTTTTGGATCCATTTGAATCCAAAAAAGGTATGTGAAAGTAAAGATAGAAAAACTGTGAAAACTACTCCATAAAAACTCCATGACATGGTCTGTCTAAGGTTCTGTACTTTCAAACCAAGTCTTTTCATTGAAACATCACTTTTAAGCAGAATCAGCAGTAAGATTGGAAAAATCAGGAAAGTTAGCAGACTTGTTAAAGTATAGTTGAAAGTCAGATTGTTATCTACAAGAGGTCTTTCTGGAAGTGAAATAGGAAAAATCAGCTGCAACAGTCTACCATGTAAAGTGAAATAAGAAAATCCAACAAGAAAAAGCAGAAATGAAATCTCAAAAAGATGAGCTCGCTTTCTTTGTGTTTTCTTAATGATTGCTAAAACCAATACAACTACTCCTAAAAACACTGTACTCAGATTTATGCCAACGGGACCAAAGTATATGTTCCAAACACTAACCATGAGTTTCACCACCAAATAGACTGACTCATATTAAGATATCTCACCCATTAAAATTAATCCTAAAGTCTTGAAAAACACAGTCACTCTGAGGGTTTTCCTCAGCCCCAATCAGAAACAGGCCACCTATAAATACCATCGATCAATATATTTTTCATGATTTTTTAGAAATTGGTAAATTTCTTTTGTGTTATCTGCTTTTTCTGTTCTTGTACTGTACGTGCTCGTCGAGTTGAAGATTATGTTCTCTTTAGCTGTTCTATTGATGGGAAGTCTGAATCCTTGACGACCTCTATTTGTCCACGTCTTCCTATTCTCAGCTGTCTTTTACCTCTGAAAGAAGCGACGTGCCCACTATTAATCTGTATTACGTCTCCAAGAGAGACTA
>JAUVYS010000116.1 GCA_030602965.1 Candidatus Bathyarchaeota archaeon
CAGTCTCCAATGATCAACTTATGCTCTCCCAGTTGCCAAAGGTCGCCAACCTTTACTCTCTTCGCCCCCTCTTTTAGAATTCTCTCCAGTTCCTCATCTACATTGTAATCCTCATCAATATCTAGCCCAAAAATCTCATCTAACTCTCCCTTCTCAAATCCCACATTCTCCAGTAAGTCCTCATCGAAGTTAGCCAAAAGGTCATAATCCCAATGTCCTAAGTTCTTGTTTAACCTGAGATTAAGCTCTTGCTCCCTAGTAATATCGGAGATCTTCACATAATGGACCGGTATCTGCTTTGTTCTCATGTCCTTAGCAACTATAATTCTCTGATGGCCTCCGATAACTATATTCTTCCTCTCTGGTGCAGAATTTACAACTACCGGCTCCACAAAGCCAAACTCTTTAAGCGATTGCCCAAGGTCCTTAAACTCCTTTTCAGTTAATGTGCGAGGATTATATTCACTGAATTTAAGGTCTTTTATGTCAACCATCTTTATTTCCATCCTAGCCTCCCCGCCCGTAAATTGTCTTCCCAATATGCTTCAATTCCTCCTTCCTCAACTTTCTTCTTGATCTCAAATCGCTCCTCTCTAGGTAAACATGGTCCCCTCAAAAAGTGCATCCTGTCATGATCCGATCTGCAAGTCGAGATCTCATTCTCCGGTACACACTTACCGCCCTGAGAGCGATAGAGGATCTCGTGAACCTCATCAGCCCGCCTTCTTCCCCTCCCCTCGGCCAGGCAGACCTCGCAGTAAGGATAGTCCTCAAAGTATTCCTCTTGCGCCTTCCGATCCCTCTGACGTTTTACCTTCCAGTTATACCTCCGCCGCTGTTTAGCGAATATGTCCATATCTTTTAGCCACTTAGATTTTGTCGCTACTACGCTCATCTTGCAGCCGCCCAGAAATTCGGTTATAATGAAAAAGGGAGCGGCCTAGGGAGAACATCCCATAAAACAAGACTGCTTGGCGGCGGACTTGTGGGCGCTCCCTTTATCTATTTTGGCCTTTTAATCTTAATAAAAAAGACCAACCCCAAAAACTTGTTTCCCGTCTTTGATGTTGGTCGTATGTTAGTCGTTATGTTGGTCGATGATATTTATAGCAAGGAAAATTTTATTGTCAAGTCTTATAATTCACAGCTAATTTACTGTCATTCTGAGTAGCTTTCAGAAAAGGTCCCCAAACATCCGTTAACTCTGTAAATACTATTGCCATCCTACCCAAAGCTCTGGTTACCGCCTTCATATAAACAATCTGCCTTTCGATAATGCAATAACAGCAAATATCACATTCTCTTGAAAAGTAAACCTCTTCAAGTTCATTACCGCAAACATCGCACTTTATCTTCATTCTACCTCCTGCATCATAATCTTTACTCATCGATAATACTTGTAGCAAAATTGAATTTTATTGTCAAGTGGCCCTGCTCACTACCACAAATTCACAACGCAGAGGATCATAGCGTAATTTCTCCCCTTTTTGCAGAGTGATATACACTCCCTTCAAGGGATCGAAAACAAGTTTATAACCTGCAAGCAGATACTTTCCCTGTAAGGGGTCAAACAGAACTTTTTGACCTCTCGCCTTGATTGAGAGTTTTCTGGGATTGAGAGGATCCCGGATAAGTTTTTCTCCCTTTGCTAAGGAGATATAGCTCATCGTTTGTTCATTAAAAACGAGTCTGCGTCTATTGTCTGCTGCCTTAGCGGTAAGCGGGTTAGTGCTCAACTTCATTTTTTCGATCTTTCAGATATTTTCTTGACGTTTATTGCCTTGAAGCCTTTTGGATCTTTCTCGATATTAAATGAAACTTTATCTCCTTCCTCTAGCTCTAAACTACTCTCAATGTCCCATCTATGGACAAAGTAGTCCTTTCCCCGGCTTTGGATGAACCCATAGCCTTTTTTGATGCTGAACCATTTGATTGTTCCTTGCATTACTTTCTCCATATAGGTCATTTTATCTTCTCCACCAGGCCATCAATCTTCAAGCTCTGATGTTTGATTTCGTTTAATTGTCCTATGCCCTCATCACTTAGTCCTATCTCATAGTTTAGCAAAATTTGTGCTTGTGCCAGGATAATAGTTAGGGCTTTTTTGACTTCTTTGACTACCTCGCTATGCTTGTTTTTGGAAGTATTTCCCATAGTTCGCTCCTTCTGGGCTACCTCGTTTTGACCGGCAAGGAGATGGTTCAATGACCCCATTTATCATGCCGATAACTAGCAATGCTGATTTGCAAGTGTATATGGGCTTTTTTCATGGATACTCTTCTTTTTGTTCTTTTTATCAAGTGCTACATTTTTTTACTTAAGGGTTGTTTGCCTTAAAGTTCTCTGAGTTCGACCATATAGAGCTCAGCTCACATATCTTCAATGATGCCTACACGAACCTTTTCCATCTTAGTTCCTCATCTAAGTATTTTTTATCTTGTTGATCTCTCATCTGTATCTTTCATGTTCCTTCATAGAGAGCTCTCATAAAACTTTGACATTAGCAACAACTAAGCTTCTCTAACATTTACATTTTTTGGAGACAATGAACCTATACTAACTTTATGATCTCCAGTTTCATCAAGTTTTATGGTGAAGGCTACCTTCCTACTTTCCCCATCTCCCAGAGGAATAACTTTTGAGTTAATTGTTCTATCATAGTAGACCTTAACTTCTGGGAGAAGATTGTAGCTACTTAGATTCTCAATCGTGGCGCTTATCTCGAAGGGCTCACCTGACTTCACACTTCCGGACAGTTCAAGATTACTGTACTTTATTAGAGGTTTTTTGAATGTTCCGCCCAACTTGAAGGAGTAAGAGCCGCATCCAACGTTAAACGTTATGTATTGAGCGCTTTCACGAGCAGCGATTATTCCCACAACGCCACCAAGGTATGAGCCGTCCCCAAAGATAATTTTTCCACTCTCTTTCACTGCAACATTCTCTAGCCCCATCTTCGGTATACTCACCTTAGCCTGGCTATTTACCGGGATACTCACATCCAGCTGAAACTCGTTGCTTGTCCTGACCCAATTCGATTTGATTTTGCCTTTGACGGTCTTGATTGAAGCCTTTACATACTTCAAGTCATCGACAATATGTGGCTTGATAGTGATTCGCTTATAACCGGGCTCCGCAAGGCTAATTCCAGCCAGGTCTTTGTAAAAAAACTTTTCCACACTTCCAAACATTTTCATATTGAGACTTATTAGATACTGAGGACAATATTCAAATGCTTCCCACAGGGTAGTAGCTCCTCTTAAGACCTCGTAGCCCCAGCTTGGAAAGGTAGTTTGAGTAGCTATCTGGTACATAACATTTACCCACCCCCATTTAGACAGAACTTGTGCCAGAGCGTTGGTACCGATAATTCCCGTGGAAAGATGGCCATTATGACCCATTATGATATCGTTAACCAGATTCTTTGCCACAGCTTTTTCTCTTCCTTCTGGAGTCATACCGAGATAAAGCGGGAGAGCATTTGAAGTCTGGCTACCAGTCGAATATTGACTAGTGCTATAGTCAAAGAATTCTCTATTGAAAGCCTCTTTAATATTCTTGGCCAAATCAGAATAATACTTAGCATCCTCGGCTTTCCCCAGAATCTCTGCTATCTGAGATAGTATCCAAGCATCATAATAGTAATAGGCGGTTGAGGTGAGGGGAACTGGAGTATGCTTTGGCGTAAAGTTGCTAAAACTGTTTTGTGGTTCCATATGATCACCAAGACCACAGGACACGATACAGTTATCCGCTTTGGCGCTGAGAAAATCGACTAGTTTCTTCAGACCATCATAATGCTGCCTTAAGATTCGCTTATCCTGGTAATATTGGTAGACATACCAAACAAAAAGCGGATAAGAGCTTTTCCATGCAGGCATATCTGAATAAACTGACTCAGCATCTCTCCAATGTAGTGGGCTAACAAAAGGTACATTACCGTCTGGCTTCTGAGAGTCCTTTATGTCATTGAGCCATTTAGTCCAGAAGCTGGCAGTATCAAAGTTATAGATATAATCCTCGGCTACAAAACCTGGATCACCTAACCATCCCACTCGTTCATCTCTTTCGGCGGCATCTTGGGGGATACTTTGGAAGCTGCTCATAAATGTCCAACAAATGTTATGGTGAATCTGGTTAAGCAAAGGATTAGAACAGGTGAAGCTACCACTAGTTTCCACTACCGACCGCACAAAACATCCTTCCAGGCTTTCCAGCCTCGGTCTGCCAGGGAGTCCAGTTACCTCGACGTAGCGAAAACCATGTAGGGTAAATCTTGGCTCCCAAATCTCTGTGCCTTCCCCCTTGAGGATATAGGTGTCAGTCTGTTCAGCACCCTGGTTATTTCTTCGATCTAATTTGTAGTCATCATAAACTCTTCCAGCATATCTTAGTGTTATCTTCGTATTTTTTGGTCCACTTACCCGAAGTCTAGTCCAGCCAGAAAAGTGCTGTCCGAAATCATAGACATAGACGTTCTCCTCGGGGTTTAGAATCCTTACCGGCTTGATGGTTTTGACTACCTTGATTGCCGGTATCAACTGTGAGGTCAACTCGCCGTCCGGAGGCTCAACTATTTGAACTTTACTCCAATCAGAATCAGCATAACCGGGAGTATTCCAACCAGGCTTTTCTAATTGAGAGTCGTAAACTTCCCCTTTACAGATATCATTGGCGCTGATTGGTCCATTGGAGGTTTTCCATGTATCGTTGGTTGCAATGCTCATGCTTTTGCCATCCCTGAATTCTATATTCATCTGCACAATTAACTTTGGCCTATCGGCATAGGGCTCTCTTCCAATTG
>JAUVYS010000143.1 GCA_030602965.1 Candidatus Bathyarchaeota archaeon
ATCCGACTCTACGACTTCAGACACTACTTCGCAACCACACTCTACGCAAAGACAAGAGACCCACTACTTGTAAAACAACAACTAGGACACAAAAAAATGGAAACCACATTAATCTACATACAGCTATTAAACCTAAACGAAGAAGAAGAGTACACTTGCAAAGCAACAAACAGCAAAGAAGAAGCAATACAACTCATAGAAAACGGCTTCAGATACGAAACAGAAATAGACGGATACAAACTATTCAGAAAACGCAAATAACCCCCATCCTTCTCTTTTTTTATCAGCACGCGCGCGAATGCAGTACATTCATTATGCCGAAAATCTTTAGTCGTTCTATATCGTACAGTATAACGATGAAATTTGACAATCTATTCTCCTGACGAACTACACTTTGTTTTAGAGTCATTCAAGCCAGCATTGAAAAGTATTGATTTAAGATGTGTAGCTGTAAACACACCATCTGAAGATTATTGGCAGAATTTGGTAACTTCAATTTTCTTTAGCAATAAAACAGTAGATGAAGTTAAAAATGAACAAAAAACAATACCACAGGTACGCAACAACTATTTTGGACTTTTCTATGACGCAGTTCCTTTCAATAATTGTTATCATGTATTAGAAAAAATTATGGAAGGAATATTAAAAATTCCAATAACTCCATTAGGACGAAATAGAATCCAATTCAGAAAATCTGACCTCTCTCAATTGAAAGTCAGTTCTTCTAGGGAATGGATAAATGGTTCATATAGGCGGATTTTAAGAACTGCTGACTCAGGGTCAGGAGAAGAAAGAAAAGAACTGTGGTCAATTGTAGATAGACAAGGTGTATTGTCAAAGCAGTTTAATTTTGATAGCATTCCAAAATTGATTGAACATCACCTGAAAATACGCTATAATCACAACGACCAAAAAGATATTGAAGTAGTAATTTATCCTCCAGCCACTATTGAGAATCTTCAATTTAGGAATAATAATCTGGAAGTAATACTTAAAAAAACTTCAAAATTGAAAGGTTTACAGTTGAATCTAAGTACAAAGGATGGGACTAGAACTACTTGGAGAAAAACCTGCGAAATTGCATTTGAAAAAACAGAATTTAAGAATAATCCTGAAGTTATTGATATACAGAAATTGTCACCCCTCGACTTTTTGTATGTAGAATTGATTCATCGTGATTCAGGTTTGACCCTTGATGAAGTTCTTAGACGAGTACCGATTAAAAATGTGTCAGAACCATTTCTGAAAACACTTGACTCCTTTTGTTCATTAGATGAATTTGAGAAGATGCTTTTTGAACCAGAACACGAGAAAAAAGCTCAAGATGTATTTGAAGACGCTGTTGCATGGTTACTTTCGTTGGCAGGATTTGACGTTATTCGTTTAAGACTTGGAATGAAGTCTTTTGATAAACTTAGAGTTGGAGAAGGCTATGAAAAAGGATGCGCGGATATAATTGCATATGAGGAAAATGAAAGGATTCTACTTATAGATTGCGACACTGGTCCAGTAGACGGAATCAAGGTTCAAAAATTGGCTGAAACAAAGAAATATTTCAGAGAAAAATTAAAAGGATATGAAAAATTGCCAATTGTCCCAATTTTATTTTCGCCAAGTGATTTCAGAAAGTCATCACCTTCTATAGATGTCATGATAGCTGACCAATCTGTAATCAAAAGGATTCTTGAAGCAGTAGTTAAAGGAAAACGAGAAGATGCTCGTTCCATTCTCTATTATTCAGGTTTTTAACACCAGCCATATAGCCCTATTAGAATCACTATTCCAAATTGATTTTCATTTAAAACATCTTACTTCACGTGCAACGAACTTTATCAAGAAAACGCAAATAAACCTCAAATCCCTCTTTTTTTCTATCAAAATGCTTCATTCGCTCAATCGCTCCGCTCTTTCGCTCATCATTCAACCGTGTGCACGCTCATATGCATAACTATATAAACACACCCGCACAGAATCGCAAAAGAAATACCGAGAATGAGAAAAACAGGAGGCATTAAAAACGACAAGAACAGCATACGATATAAAAATGAATTGGCTTCGGCTCATCGGTCTATTGATGATTACCCTATCCATTTCCTTTATGCTTACGGTGCACAACTACTGGATTATGGGGCTTCATTCATTGGAATGGAGCTTCTCTAACGCTGAATTCTTATTCTTTGCCGTCCCCATAATTGGAGCCATTGTCGCAAGCATTGACAAAATTCAGAAGGTTGAGCTCAGACCAGTTGTCCCAGGAAAACCTGAAGACTAAGAGTATAATCCAGTATGCAAGCGCATACATACATCGCGCGCGCGAGTTTGTCGAAATCCTGAAATTAAGCAATTAGTATACTCGTGGTCTAAAGTGATAGCTCATGTCAGAAGGTAGGTCTTACTTTTTCAATAGCCTTCCAAATCTCTACAAAGCTTTGAAGAAAGCAAGTCATGAAAAGGAAGCACGAGAGTTGATTAGGAATTTTCTCAAGAGTTCTTTCAACGAAGATTTATCAGAAAAAGTGAATTGCTTTCTTGAGACAGGTGTAGGGTTCATACCAGCTGACATGGACTACTTCAGGCTTTATACAGAGTTGATGCAACTCTATACCAATAGGCTGTTTTACTCTACTGCTGTATTGGCTGGAGTCCTGTGTGAACGTATTTGCTATGATATTCTATCCAATCAGAAAATAAAGATAGGAGAGAATGAACCATTATCCAAAGACGCAATTGCACGTTTGTACAAAATGAACCTTTTTGATTTGATCCAACTCCTAGGATCGTGGGGATTGATTAAGGAAAAAACTATGAAAGAGATGATAGAGATCAATAACAAACGAAATCAATATGTTCACCCAGCGAAAAGCAAACTAGATATGCACAAAGATTCGCTTGATATGGTCAAAAGAATCAAGAAAATCCTCGAGAACGAATTTGGAATAGATGTAGATCCGAAAGGGCTCGTTAAGACGTGATGCATGTATGGGAAAACCCCCCCGAAGCGCAGTTTCCCCTTGTACCCCGTCCCCCACCCACAATGAATGCCCTATGCGTGCATGCGGGCGCGAAAACCTTTTCCGTGGAAACCAGTAATACTGAATGTTAGGGATTCCAGATGGTCAAGAGCAAAATCAATATGAAAATCGTAAGGAGAGTTAGCTATGACTCGATTTATAACAAAATAGCTTACCGAGCCATGGTCAGAGTATATCTAAAACATCCCAGTGCGGTCGAGAAAGACTTGGGCGTGGTTAGGCTACGCGCCGAAACTCCTCAAGGACTTGAAGAGAAAATTAGACTTGTGAAAACAAGGTTTAACCAACTTTTGAAGGAGAATCCAGAATTCTTAAAGAAAATTGGAAAAAGCGAAACTATGATAATCGATGAGGATGAGTAAGTGACTCGAATTGAGCCCCAAACCGCCAACATTTGACATATTTGTCATTCACGCTTTCCGAGACTTGTCTCTTATCGATATGATTCAAGAAATGTTCTCACGCGATGCACCCAGAGTTCGAATTCTAGTAGCTGAACGGCGTAGAAGACCTGGAGGATTGTTAGCTGAAAAGATTAGGGAATTGATTGATAATTGTCATCTGGTCATAGTTATTTGGACTCACAACTTAGAAGAATCCATCATG
>JAUVYS010000103.1 GCA_030602965.1 Candidatus Bathyarchaeota archaeon
CCAGCTTGCCTCATGCCTCCTCCCAACATTTTTCTTATCTTTCTAGCCTTGCTGATGAAAGCATGGCTTCCAACCACTACAGAGCCAACTGGAGCGCTTAAACTCTTTGATAAACAGAACATGAGTGAGTCAACATGCTTAGCAAAGTCTTTAACATCCCGACCCATTGCCACCACGGCATCGAATATTCTAGCCCCATCCATGTGAAGTTTCAAATTCCTTGCCTTTGCAACCTTGCTTAATGCTTCTATCTGCTCTGGAGTAATGATGGTGCCTCCTGCCCTGTTGTGTGTGTTTTCAATACACACAAGGGTGGTCTTTGGATGATGAATGTCCTCGCCCTTAATTGCTCTTTCAACATCTTCAGGGTTCAATACACCCATGTAACCCGGTATGAGTTTTGGGATCACTCCCGCCAAAGCAGAGATCCCACCTACTTCGTAGTGGTAAATATGGGCATCTGCTTCTAGAATGACCTCGTCTCCCCGATTAGTCTGCACCATTACCGAGGTCAAGTTAGCTTGTGTGCCACTCGTCACTAGCAAAGCGGCTTCCTTACCCATCTTCTCTGCAGAGAGCTCTTCCAACTCGTTTACAGTCGGATCTTCACCATAAACGTCGTCACCAAGCTTTGCATGACCAATCGCCTCAAGCATTTCCTTAGTAGGTAATGTCACAGTGTCGCTTCTCAAATCCACAATCTTCATTTGAAGTCCCCAATTTTCATGTAAAAAAGGGTTGGATCCCTTTTAAATTAAACCGATAAAAAAATTTCTTCTCGAATTGAGAAGACTGAACTAAAGAAGAATTATGATTAACAAAATTGCCCCTAAAGCCCAACAATAATAAGCGAAATTGTGAAGACTACGATTGTTAACAAATCTAACTAGAACTTTGTATGAAATGTATCCCATGATCATGGAAGTCAACGTTCCTAATGCAATAGGTAATAGGTAATCCACTTGTACTGAGCTATTGAATTCTACTATAGTTGCTCCCATGATTACTGGAATCGACAGAAGAAAAGAGTATTTTACAGCAATCTCTCCTTTAATGTCTCTAATTATTCCAAAGCCCACAGTAGATCCACTTCTTGAAATTCCAGGAATTATAGCAACTCCTTGGGCGGCGCCTATCAATATTGCGTCGAAAAAACTCAAGCCTCTAGTATTCTTGCCTCTTTTTGTTGAATACAATATGACTCCTGTTAAAATGAAAGCTAAAGCCACAATCTCTAAACTGTAAAAAAACGCTTCTAATGTTGTTCGAAAGATTATGCCTATCAAGAACGTTGGGATTGTCCCGGCTATAAGCATTAGTCCTAATTGACCGTTCTCAGATTTCACATCGCCTTTGAGAAGACTTTTTAAAATATTTACAACTTCTCGGTGATAGACATATAAAATAACCACCAAAGTTCCCATGTGAAGTGCAGTGTTGAAAATTAAAGGTGGATTAATATTGAAAAACTGCTGGAAAATCACTAAATGACCAGAACTTGAAACTGGAAGCCACTCAGTCAAACCTTGAAGCATTCCAAGAAAAATGGCTTCAAAAATATTCATTCGTTAAAGGCTTCCTTAGCTGTTAATTTTATTTGTAAACTTCGGTTTTCTTTGATGATGACTTGTATTTTGCTCAAAAGCATGCGCTACACGAAGGATTAATTCTTCATCGAAGGGTTTTCCTATGATCTGCATGCCAACAGGTAAATCCTCAATGAAACCACAGGGCACAGAGACTGCGCAGCCCCCCATTAGATTAACAGAAACTGTATCTATGTCGGTAAGGTACAATGCCAAAGGATCAGTGATCTTTTCGCCTATCTTGAACGGTAAGAGAGGCATCGTAGGCGCAATCAAAACGTCAAATGCTTCAAAGGCTCTCTCAAAATCATTCTTTATGAGAGTCCTGACCTTCAACGCTTTCATGTAATATTCATCATAGTATCCTTCAGATAGAGCGTAGGTTCCTAAGATAATTCTTCTTCTAACCTCAGAGCCAAATCCAATTTTCCGTCCCTTTGAGAAGACATCGGACCAGATGGTTCCTTCAGCCCGGTAACCATATCTTATTCCATCATATCTTGCCAAGTTTGAACTAGCCTCTGACATAGCTATCAGATAATAGGCCGGCAAGGCATATTCAATGTTGGGAAGCGATGTTTCGCCAAAAGAAGCTCCTAGCTCTTCGAGCAAGTAAATTGCTTTCCACGCAGCCTTTACTATTCTCTCGTCAGTTCCTTCAGCCATGAGCTCCTTTGGAACACCAATCTTCAACCCTTTAATGATTCCATCCAATTGCTCTGTGTAATCATCGTGATCAATGCTGACAGAAGTAGAGTCCCTTGGATCGTTAGCAGCAATGACATTGAGTAGTAACGCACAATCGTACACATCTCTGGTGATGGGCCCTATCTGCTCTAAACTGTTGGCAAAGGCTATGAGGCCATACCTACTGACAAGGCCATAGGTTGGCTTTAAACCAACAACAGAGCAAAAACTGGCAGGACATCTGACTGAGCCCCCAGTATCGCTACCAATAGCAGCAATGGCTTCTTCAACGGCGACTGCCGCAGCACTTCCTCCAGATGAGCCTCCGGAAACCCTTGAGACATCCCAAGGATTCTTTGTTGGTCCAAAGTAACTACTCTCAGTTGTCGATCCCATGGCAAATTCGTCCATATTCGTCTTCCCGACAATGATGGCGTCCTCATTTACAAGTCTTTCAATAACTGTAGAGTTATAAGGTGGAACAAAGTTTGCTAACATACGAGAAGAACATGTTGTCTTGACGTTTTTGGTGCAAATATTATCTTTTACTGCAACACAAACTCCAGCAAGTCGCCCCAAGGTTTTGCCTTTTCGTTTTTCAGCATCTATTCTTTTCGCAGTCTCCAACGCAAGTTCTTTAGTGAGAGTTACGTACGCATTTAATGTATCTTCGTATTTTTCTATTCTTTCATATATTGAGAAGGCACATTCTTCAGCTGTGAGCTCTCCATTGTTAATCTTTTCAACTGTCTCTCTTGCAGAAAGTTGAAAGGGCTTCAGCTGTTCAATCCTCCTAAACTATCTTTGGAGCTTTAATGTATCCTCTCTCTTTCTTTGGTGCATTTTGAAGAGCTTCATTAACTGATAAAGGAGGCGTCTTCTCATCTGTACGTATAACGTTTTCAAGATCAATTACATGATATGTAGGTTGTACATCTTTGATCTTTGCTTCATCAATCTTCTTAAAGTAGCTAAGTATTTCGTTGAACTGCTTCGTAAATAGTTTCTTATCTTCTTTTGAAAGTTCAAGTTTAGCTAACCAAGCTACATGTTCAACTTCCCTTTCAGAGATTAACTTCTCTTTTTTGGTTTCTTTCAAAATGTACTCCTCGAGAACTTCGTTCTTGTTTGAATATATGTTTTGATCCTTTTTGATTGCACCATATTTTCTCTTAAAAAAAATTGTTGAGAGTATATGATCTCATATTACTGGCTTTTTCGCCTTTTATTTATGCTGTAAGCGATAATTACGGCTATTATCGTTATAATCATGACCACAAGGAAGGTGGGCGCGAGCAGACTGTCGAGGAAGGCAGCTGACTCAGGAATAAGATATTTTAAAGAGAATGATATGATTAGCCATACAACTACGCCTAAGAGAATGATGCTCGGTATCAATACAGCTGAATCTGGCGGCAATTTTCTGGAATATATCTTAGGCATAGATATTTCACTGTTTAAATAGGTATTTTATGAAATTGATCTTAACAATAAATATGTTGGGTTTCCGAAATCCAAAATAATTTCTTTTAAATTAACCATGAAATTGATTATTTTATTATAAGAATCAAAGATTTATAGAAAAAAAGAGGGGTTTAGGCTTTTTTCGCCTTTTCAAGAGCTTCAACGACCGGAAGTTTTTTATCTAGAAGATGCCTCATCAAGGCTCCACCTCCTGTACTGACATAAGAAACTTTATGTTTCAAGTCTAATTCTTCAAGTGCACCGATGGTATGCCCGCCTCCAGCAACTGAGAATGCAGCGCTGCTTACAACAGCTTCAAAAACGCCTTTTGTGCCTTTCAGAAACTCCTTGTTTTCATAGACTCCCATGGGCCCGTTCAACACTATTGTTTTCGCCTTTTTTATCATTGAAGCATATTTTTAATGGTTTTTGGACCGATATCATAAATGGGATAATCTGTTGGCAAATCTGATAGTTCAATCTCTTTCCGTTTTCCCTCAACTTCAACAGCTAAGTCCTCTGGAACTATTATCTTTTCACCGAATTTTTTAAATAACTCTTTAATCTTTGGAACAAGTTCTGTGAATCCTTTCTTTTCAAGAAACTTGACATTTGTTTCTCCAATGTCTAAGCCTTTAGCGTAAAGAAATAGATGTCCAACTACACCGCCAGTTAGTACATTGTTTGCTGTTCCTTTAGAGAGAACATAATCGGTTACGTTGGCAGAGTCCTCCGCCTTTGCACCACCTAAAATGTAATAGCAAGGCTTCTCAGTGTCTCCAGTAACTTTCTTAAGCGTCTTCAACTCCTTCTCCATGACACGCCCTGCAGCAGTCGGTAAGACTGATGTGAAACCAACCATGGAAGCGTGGCTTCTATGCGCTGCTGCGAATGCGTCATTGATAAAGATGTCAGCCATTGGTGCAAGGTTTTTTACCAGTTCAGATTCAGCGTGTTCTTCTGGTGAAAAGGATTTTGTCTCTTCTGAGAAATCTCTCACATTCTGTAGAACAAGAATATCTCCAGTATTAAGAGCTTTAATGGTTTCCTTAGCTTTTTCACCAAATATGTCATCAACATACTTCACATTCTTGTTCAAAATTTCACTGAGAATTTTTGTGTGGTTTTCAAGTGAAGAGTGGTCAGCAGACCCTGGTCTTCCTTGATGGGCTAGAATAACAACTTTCGCTCCTTTTTCTGACAGCTCTTTTATTGTCTTACTGTGTGACCGAATCCGGGTGTCATCAAGTATTTCTTTTGTTTCTGTGTCAAGTGGAGAGTTGAAATCCACTCGGAGGAGAACTACCTTATTTCTTAGATCAAAATCGTCTATGGTTAAGAATTTGGGCAATGTTCATCTATCACCTTTTAAAAGGGTGAGGAAGAAAATGGGTTATTTATAGTCATCACATTTTTTTGCTAACTAATTCAGTTGTATCAACCATTCTGTTTGAGAAGCCCCATTCATTATCGTACCATGCTAAAATTTTTATAAGGTTTCCGCC
>JAUVYS010000165.1 GCA_030602965.1 Candidatus Bathyarchaeota archaeon
ACCGCGATCAAAATTGACCCTTACATAAATTATGATGCAGGAACAATGAACCCTTTCGAGCATGGTGAGGTCTTTGTTTGTGAAGATGGTGGAGAGATGGATCTAGACTTAGGCACTTATGAACGTTTTTTGGATATAAATCTCTCGCGTGGGGCAAACATAACTACGGGTCAAATATACGGGTCTGTTATAGATAAGGAGCGAAAGGGAGATTTTCTCGGTAAATGTGTCCAGATAATTCCTCACATAACTGATGAGATTAAAAATAGAATACGAAACGTTACAAGATTAAACAGTGTTGATGCTGTGCTGGTGGAGTGTGGAGGAACAGTTGGCGATATTGAGAGTCTTCCTTTTTTAGAAGCTTTCCGTCAGATGAGAATTGAAGAAGGTTTTTTGAATACACTCTTTGTTCATGTACCATTGGTTCCAATATTAGATGTTTCGAATGAGCAGAAGAGTAAACCAGCTCAGCACAGTGTCCAAGAATTACGTAGAATAGGTCTACAACCCGATGTCATTGTTGGACGTTGCAGAAAGATGTTGAAGAAAGATACAGTGAAGAAGATCGCTTTATTTGGCTCTGTAGATGAGAAAGCAGTTTTCACTTCTCCAGATGTCAAATCCATATACAAGTTGCCAATTGTGCTTGATAAGCAGGGACTTGGAAACTACATATGTGAAAGACTTGGGCTGAATCAGAAAGATTATGCCTGGTCTAAATGGCGACAGATTGTTGAATCGATGATCAACGCGAAACATGAAGTAAAGATTGCTATTTGTGGCAAGTATGCCACATTTGCAGATAGTTACGTCAGCATCAACGAAGCTTTGAAACATGCTGGTGGCTTGTGTGACACAAAGATAAAAATTGACTGGGTTGAAACAGAATCATTCGAAGAGAAACCAAGAACGATTAAATCATTATCAAGCTATCACGGAATTCTTGTCCCAGGCGGCTTTGGAGAAAGAGCTACTGAAGGAAAGATCGCTGTGATAAAATATGCTCGTGAGAATGATCTTCCTTTTTTGGGCATCTGCTTTGGATTTCAATTGTCAGCGATCGAATTTGCTAGGCACTCTTGTATGCTGGAAGGCGCAAACAGTACTGAGATCAACCCTAAAACACCCTATCCCATTGTTGACCTGCTGCCTGAACAGAGAAACTTGGATTATAAAGGTGCTACTATGCGGTTGGGAGGCATGCCTGTAAATATTAAACCCAGCACAACTGCTTACAAACTATACAAATCAGAACAAATTCTAGAACGTCATAGACATCGTTATGAAATTAACCCAAAATATATTCCTCAGATGGAGAAAAATGGTTTAGTTTTCAGTGGCTTTACAATTGACAAGACTAGAATGGAGATTCTTGAGTTACCAAGTCACTTCTTTTTCTTTGCAACCCAGTTTCACCCTGAGTTTAAATCAAGACCAGGCAGACCAGACCCAGCTTTTTATGGGTTTGTTAAAGCCTCTTTAGATAAAAAGTCAGAATTATCTCAACCAATTTTTTGAAACTGGCTTTTAGATACACAGCTTAGTCTATACTTTATTTTTAACATAAAGATTGGAAAGTACAGTGACTTGGTTTTAAACGACAAAAACTATTATTTTTTCTTCAGTGTTATCTCTATTGTTGAGATGTTTCTGACGTCATCACCTTCACCAACAGCATCAGTGCCAATCGTAATGTCTTCGAGCTCCACTTCATTACTCAAGAATTTTTTCATAACAACTTCAGCAGTATCAACTGCCCTTGAAGTGGCTCTTCCACGAGCTTTCAATATTACATCATTAGCTCCTTGGTTAAACACTGTCATCACAGCTAACACGTAGTTCATTGTTGGTTTTGCACCTACAAAAACTACGTTCTTGTCTTCAGTTTTCTTCCCTACAGAAACTTCTGGAGCCTTCTGTTCTTTTACCTCAGCTTTTGCTTTTGGCTTGGTTTTTGCTTCAGTCTTCTTAACAGTTTTTTTCGGTTCTTCTTTCTTTGACATTTTTGTTGCACACTCTTGCATTTGTGTTCTTATGCCTTTAAAATGTAAAATATTTATGTGTTTGGGTGGGAGTTTATATTAATCAATTTGAAGCCAGTCAATGGGTATATCTTGATACGTTCCATCTGGTAACGTTCTCCGAATAGTCATTGGTAGCACTCCTGCTTCTAATTCTAAAATAGCAAGATCCATGTGATCGCCAACTTCATTGGGCTGTCTAATGAGAAGAGGAGCTCCCATGGATATTTGTAATGCTCTCGCCCCAACGATTCTTGCTTTTTCAAATCTTGTCAGTTTTGGTGGTCCTATGAGAAGCGTTTTCTCTTCTTTACTTTGCTTTTTTGATGTGGTGCTCTTCTTCTGTTTCTTTGGCAGCTCTTAAACCTCCGTTATTCTATGCGTTTAAGAAAATAGTGAATAATTTATCTAACAAACGTAGCATTTAGAGTTATAATATAAATTTTTTCGAACCTTAAAGGTTAAATTCGCTGTGGATTACAAATTGGTAAAGAGCTAGAATTTAAATTATTATGTGATATCCGCACGGTGTTAAAAGTGGTCAGGGGTTCAAAGATAACAAAGAAAATTCCAATAAACATTCCATTGTTCAGTGAAGAAGAGGTTCAGGCAGTTACTAAAGTCTTGAAAAGTGGAATTGTTACAAATAAAAGTGGAAGTGGTCCAAAAGTCTTACAATTCGAGAGAGCTTTCGCTCAATATGTCGGTGTGAAGTATAGTTTAGCTTTCAATAATGGAACTGCTGCTTTACATGCTTCACTTCTCGCTGCTGATGTAGGTCCAGAAGACGAAGTAATTGTACCTAGTTTCACGTTTGTAGCTACGGCTGAGTGTGTAGCTTTAACTGGAGCTAAACCTGTGTTTGTTGACATAGACCCATTATCATACTGTATGGATCCTGAATCTTTCAGACAGGCTATAACAGGAAAGACAAGAGCAGTCATTCCGGTTCATCTCTATGGTTTACCTGCTGACATGGCTGTCATAAATGAGATCGCACAAAAAAATGAATTAATTGTAATTGAGGATGCGGCGCAGGCTCATGGCGCAGAATATCATGGAAAAAAGGCGGGGGCTCTAGGAGACATGGCGTGTTTCAGTTTTTATGCGAGTAAGAACATGACGACTA
>JAUVYS010000033.1 GCA_030602965.1 Candidatus Bathyarchaeota archaeon
TCTTTTGGAGTAGCTTTTCCAAGTAGACTGACCAAGAGGTTTAATTTTTCATCTAATGACCCATTGCCAGTGGTGTGGGCGATCTTGTCGAAGACTTTGTAAACCTCCAAGGTTTCAAGAGGTGTATCAGATAGAGGTGTAGATTTTAGCAGTTCCTCTGTGGTTGTTCCTAAATCTCCCGTTCTTCTCCATTCACTGACCACTTTTTCCTTTTCTACTCCTGACGCTTTTGAAACAGCGTTGATAACCATCTTTTCTGCCATCCCAAGTTCGATGCCCATAAAGTCTGGGTATAATTTTCCTTGAGTAAGATAGGAAATTTTACTTATGAGTTCCTTTGGTGTCTGTGATATCAATTTTACGAGAAGATCTGTCATCTTCAACCTCTTAGTTGTTCCCTCAATCTTCTCGTAAGCGTCTGCAATTAAGGAGTACTTCAATTTGAAACCTAGATGATGATGGATAAAAGACGCAATTAAGACTTATGTTGGCAAACGATTTTAATATTCAATCTCAGAACCTTCAGATTATCCAATATGCAAAGAAGCTTTATATGAAATAGAAAATGTGAGTTTAAGGTTGAAGTGGTACATTTGAGTGAAGTGCGAAAACTAAAAAAACAAATCGTCATGGTAACCCAGAGCCTCTATCAGAGAGGGCTGATCACAGCATGGGGAGGTAATGTGAGTGCACGGATTGAGGGTGAAGATAAATGCTGGATTACACCAAGCGGTGTTTTCAAGAGAGATTTGAAACCAGCTTATTTAGTGAAGATCGACTTTGAGGGAAATGTTGTCGAAGGCCTTTACAAGCCATCAATAGAAGTGCCTTTTCATACAGAAGTTTATAAACGAAGGCCAGATGTTAATGCGGTTGTCCATGCTCACAACCCTATCATAATGGGATTAGGCAATGCAGGTGTTAAAATCAAACCTGTGAATATTGAAGCTGCCACACTTGGTGAAGTTCCAATAATACCGTTTGCTTTACCTGGAACAAAGAAGTTAGCTCAAATAATCGGAGATAACATTGGAAATCATAAGGCCATGATCATGAAAAACCACGGTGTTGTTGCAGTAGGTAAGAACTTGATAGACGCCATGTCAATTGTAAATAACCTTGAAAACATATCACTAACTATGTTGACCTCACATTTGTTTGGAAATCTTGGAGAAATGTCTCCAGAAGATTTTGAAGCAGTCAAAAAAATGTAATAATTAAAAAGATGAAGGCTTCGCAAAATTAATATAACTACTTGAACTTTTTACCGCACTTGTAACAGAATTTGTGGTAGCTTAAATTCTCTTCTTTACATTTGGGGCAGGCTATGGGTTTCTTATTGATGGATCTTCTAATATTTTCTCTTGCTGCGTTGAAAGCTTCTTCAACGTTTTTCGCGGCTTTTGAGAGAGCGTCTTCTATCTCCTGCTCCCAATTAGAACGATAAGCCCAATGAGGAGAAACACCTTCTTTAATACCCTTCTTTGTCCTGACGCCGCATTTAAGACAGAAATTCGAGTCATCTGAAAGTTTTGAGCCACACTTAGAACAATAAACCATCAACTATCACCATGTTAAACTTATTATGATACTTATATTAAACTTATTTCTGAATCATTTTTTAGAGGAAGAGATTTTGTCAAATGAGGGTGTTAGAAAAGAATTTGATTATGACCAAATGTTTTCATTAACTTTGAATATAAAAATGGTGGCCTCGGTCAGGTTTCTCACGATAAATGGTTTTGATATGCGTGCAACTTACTGGATTATTGGAGCTAAAGCTACTATGTTAGGAAGATCTATTTACTCAGAGGAAGGCAACTGGGCTGAAAGATTTTTCAAACCTCAGCAGAAAGACATTATGAGTGATAGAGACCCAAAGATCGTTCAAAAGAGAAAATTTGGAGAAGAGATGTATGAGATGGTAAGTATCCAAGAACATGTTAAAAATTTTGTTGACAGCATAATAAAAGGTGAAGAGCCTTTAGTAAGTGGTGTTGATGGTCGTAAGTCAGTTGAAATAGGTATTGCTGCTGAAAAATCTGTAATAGTTGGAGAACCTGTAAAATTACCTTTGTAACTAGGAGCACATTTTCTGCGTCTGAATAATAGTTGTACAGTGAGAATTATTTTTAATGACAAATCCACAGATATAGTTTTAATATCAAAAATTGGTATTAATATGGGTTCGAGTGAATATTTGAACTCAATATAGTGAATGTAATTTGTTAACAGAAACTGCGCGCACAAATTTCTCGAGAGCACAGATAAGTGGAAAGGACCAAGTGGAAAGCTGGAAAACACATAAAACAGTTGCATGATCTGTGCAATCTTTGCTAGTGCGGTAAAATTTAAAAATTTTCGTTAATACATTTATTAAAAAAATTGGGTTGATTAAAAAAATGGTTAATGATGTTTTAGCTTCGATGCAGTACATACAAAAAGTAAAAGAGATTTTCAAAAAAGTTGAGGAGACTCAGTTAAAAAAAATTTTGATGGCTGCAGAAATTATCAGTGACTGCATGATTGACGGTGGGGTCTTACATGCTTTTGGAACAAGCCACTCTCATATTCTTTGTCAGGAGATATTTGAAAGAGCTGGGGGATTTGCTTCAGTGAATTGTATAGGAATGTACAGTATAACTAAAAGCTCGGGTATCAGTGGACAAGTCGAAAGGCTTGAGGGCTATGCGACTGTGTTACTGGATTACCATGGCATCTCGAAAAACGACATCATGTTAGTAGTATCAAACTCAGGGACGAATCCAACAACTGTCGAAGCAGCACTTGTAGCGAAGGAACGTGGATTGAAAGTTATTGCCATTACTAGCATAGAACATACCAAGGCTTTTCCTTCACGTCATTCAAGTGGTAAACGGTTGTTCGAGATATCCGACATAGTTATTGACAATTGTGGGATTGCAGGAGATGCCATTCTTAAATTGGATGGTATAAAAGCAAAAGTTTCATCGACATCGACAGTGGTTGGTGTATTTATTATTAATACGATGATGGCTCAAGTAGCTCAGAACATGATTGAGAAGGGTGTTGAACCCCCTATACTTATGAGTTATACAGGTTATCCTGGTGTATCTTCTGAAGAGTTAGAAAAACATAAACGTGAACTGTTTTCCCGGTACAGTTCCAAAATCATTCATTATTTTCAATATAGAAAAAAAGAGCTTTAAGATAGATTCATATTAAAACAATATTAGTTTAAGACTTGTATTATCATACTTCTATGAATTTTTCCCTCTTTCTCTTTTTTTCAATCTAAACTGGAATTCTGAGTTTTAGAGTGACTTTTGAAGATTTTTTCTATAATCTCGCTGACACGAAGTATTTTCATCGAAAGTTTTTTTTGTGACTCTTCATTATTTCTTCTACATGTCTACTAAAGATGTTGCACTGGATTGGATTTCTGAGAATAGTACACGTATTATTGAGATTAGCGATAAGATATGGGAGTATGCAGAGCTTCCGTTAAAAGAATACAAATCTTCCAACTTGTTAATGTCTGAATTACAGAAACATGGCTACAAGGTTACTCGGGGTGTTGCTGATTTACCAACAGCTTTTATTGCAAGTTATGGTGAGGGTGAACCAGTAATAGGAATATTGGGTGAGTATGACGCCCTTCCAGGGTTATCTCAGAAACCAATACCAAGGAAGGAGCCTTTAAAGAATGGCGCTCCTGGACATGGCTGTGGTCACAACATTCATGGTACATCAGGAATTGCTGCAGCTATTGCTGTTAAAACTGCTATTGAAAAAGATGCGCATGGTAGTGTAAAATTCTTTGGTTGCCCAGCGGAGGAGACTGTTATTGGCAAGGTGTTTATGGTTCAAGAAGGAGTATTTGACAATGTGGACACGGTCTTAAGTCATCATCCAGGGTCAATGAATGCTGCCGATCTATTGAGCACCAATGCAATGAACTCAGTAAAGTTTCATTTCAAAGGTATTGCCGCCCACGCTGCCAGCTCTCCAGATCAAGGCAAGAGTGCCTTGGATGCTGTTGAATTGATGAATACTGGTGTGAATTTTCTGAGAGAGCATGTGATTCAAGAAGCCAGGATCCACTATGTTATTGAGGATGGTGGTAAAGCACCAAATATCGTGCCTTCACGTGCGAATTCATGGTATTATATTAGGGCTCCTGAGAGGTGGCAAGTAGAATCCATCTATAACAAAGTTCTCAATATCGCTAAGGGAGCGGATTTGATGGTTGGAACAACTCATGAAGTCCAGTTCATCACAGGCACACACAATAAACTACCAAATGTAAAATTGAGCGAGTTAGTCACGGAAAACATGAGGATGATTGGGGCACCAGAGTATTCAAAAGAGGAGTTGGATTTCGCAAAGAAAATAGCTGATACTATCCCCTTAGAAGAGAAAAAAAATGCTTTAAAAAAGAAGAAGATACTTCAATGGGAGAAATTGGTAGATGTAGTAATAGATACAAGCATCCACGAACCTTGGGGTCTTGGCGAAACATTAACTGCGTCTACTGATGTTGGGGATGTAAGCTGGAAAACACCTACAATCGAGTTCTGGACCGCTACTTATCCACTAGGAATACCAGGCCATTCTTGGCAAAAAGTAGCTGTTTCCAAAACAAGCCTGGGTCATAAATCATTGATCTTTGCTGCGAAAGTACTTGCTGGTTCTGCAATTGATCTATTGACAAACAACACTCTGTTAAAAGAGGTTCACACCGCATTTCTAGAAAGTAAAAAGAATAAAATTTACAAGTCACCTCTTCCCCCAGATGCAAAACCGCCTATTCCTGATTAATATCTGCTAGCTCATTCCAATCGTTTGCAGGAGTAATGATGTAATTCAAAATGTTAATAAAAAAGATTTAAGTAGCAATTTTTTTTCATTTAACAGTTTACTGTGAATGGCTATGAAATTAAAAGCAGTCATATTCGATTTAGATGATACTTTGTTAAATTTCGGAAGAAATGTAGATTGGAAAAACATGAGAAGGGAGGTCGTTGAACATTACCTTAAAAGAACCATGCCTGTCGAAGTTGTAGCAGAATACAGCAGTCCATTACTTCTCTATGCTAGGATGTTTGAATTTGGTAAAAAATTCATGTCACATGAAGAAGTGTTGAAACTTCAACAAGAAGTGAATATGATTATCGAAAAATATGAGCTTCAAGTAGTAGAGAAAGCTGCTATTATTCCTGGAAGTATAGAAGTTCTGGAATGGGTGAAAAAAGAAGATTTGAAGATAGGTATTATCACTCTTCAAGGCAGAAAAGTAGTCCAAAGGATGATGATGAAATATAAAATACGCAGTTTTGCTGATGCTGTTTATTATCGGGAGTCACCTGGGAGACCTAAACCATATCCTGATCATTTATTGAATTGCGTAAAAGAATTAGGTTGTAATACAAATGAAGTAATTTTTATTGGAGACCACACTTCCGATATGTTTGCAGCCAGAAAAGCGGGAATTTATACAATTTGTATAGACGTTTATAAAGAGGTTTTTTCAAAAGAAGAACTTAGAAAAGCCGGTGCAAAACAAATCGTAGACAGTATATTCGAGATACCCAATATAATCAACAAGCTCATGTGAAAGACAATTTACGTCAGAACCCTTGTTTCAATTTTAAAGGAAGGCATTAATCGCGCGCGCGATAAGGTTATACCCCCCGCTCTTTTTCCTTCCTCCAATCCAATATAAGTGTCATCGATCTTAAGTACACTTAATGGGTTTTGTATATCAAAATGTTTCATAGTTTCAATTATCATAAGTTGGTTAGGTCTACTTTTTCCCGCCATTTCTGAGCAAAGCCAATAATCAATAAAACCTTTTTTCTCCCACTTAGGTGACCAATTATTCCTTTACCAGAAGCATAATCTACATCAATTCTGTTAACACCAACACCAAACTTCACTATCCCTTTTAACTTCTTTACCAATTTTAATAGTTCTGCATGTAGATAGGATTTCATAATAATAACCAAGTCCGCATCAATAATCTGCGTAGTGATTGTAGAATTGTCTTCCTCTACAAAAACAATTTCGCTATTAATCGATAATTCCTTCCACTCTTGTAGTAATAAATCATGGGCTATCTGGTTCTGCTTCAATCCAAGACCATAAGCTAGAATCTTCCATTTCCTCATTCAATACATTAAGTAGATATAAGAAGTTGCGCGAAATAAACCTTTAACTCTAATCACATCAAATAATATTGATGATTCGAAAATGGACTTGATTAAAGCAAGAATAAAGAACGTATTCAACATAAAATTGTCAGAAGGAAAGGATCTATTAAACGCTATAAGAGAAATTGCCAATAAATATAATATCGAGTCTGGATCTTTCTTTGCCTTCGGCACCCTAAAAAAGGCACATATGAGTTACTATAAACCTAAATTAACGCCATATGTAAGAGAAGAACCATTAGAGATTATTTCGTGTGTTGGTACAATTAAAAAATCAGGAAAAGACCTGAGTGTCCACAGTCATATTTGTGTTGCAGATTTCAAATTGAACTGTTATGGCGGGCACCTTCTCGAAGGCAGCATCGTAGACGCTTTAGCGGACATCACGGTATTTCAATATACCAAATAAAAAAATGGAAGAGTGAAAAACTTCTTTTAATAAATTCTCGGGGTAAAATTGTAAAATATTATAATTTGACGACCTGAGATAGTTTACTCGGAGAATCTGGGTTCAATCCTTTTATCAAGAGCTTATAGCAACCCATTAATTGTAAGAAGGACATATAAGCGGTGATTCTTGTATATTCGTTAATACCTGAATTTATAGAAACAGTGAAATCGGCTTTGTTAACATCTTTTTCATAAATAGTCATCGCGTGCACGAGTTGAAATAGGTATTGCTGCTGAAAAATCTGCAATAGTTGGAGAACCAGTAAAATTACCTTTGTAGTTAATGTTCATTTTATGTATCAAAATAAATTGTGCAGCGAGAATTATTAAGTGACAAAACCACAGATGTAATTCTAATGTCAAAAATTGGTATCGATCCAGATTCGAGTAACAATGAGAATAAACAAGGTAATTTTCTAGAGACATTAAGTCAAATAACCGTTTTTCTAGGCGAAGATATTCTTTTATCAGCTCATGTTTTACTTTGGTTAGCATTTATTGGCATTGCTTCTGAAAGAAGAGCGGTAGAAGTAATTAAAGAACGTATTAAAGAAGAAAAAAAATTTATTGACACATATATAAAATCAAACTTTAAAGAGAGACTATTAAAATCACAAAGCGATAGAATAGGATGGTTAATTGAGTTTGCAAAAAAAAGCGATGTTCCATTCAATATGTTTATTTCAATTTTAACCGATATTTTTCCTTTCGAAATCCTAAAAGAAATTGTTCCGGTTAAGGTTCTTTTACGTTTTTATGGTTCTGAAGCAGAGAATTGGAATTTTCTAGATAAACCAGAACCATAACATAATAATAAAAATATAATAAATGTATTATAAAATAAAAAAATTTACTGAATATCTTTTTGGTTATCATTAGGTGAATTTAAACTTGAATAAAAAAACTGATCCCAAGTCGCTTAAACTTTTCGAGTTACTTACAAAAGAGAGAATAGGTGTAAATGTTTCTGTGGAAGACTGGAAAGAAGCCATTGCTCAAGCTGGAAAATTATTAGTAAAAACAGGAATGTGCGAACCAAGATATGTCAAAGCCATGGTAAAATTTAAAGAAGAACTTGGCCCATATATCGTCATTACTAAAGGTGTAGCTCTTCCTCATGCCCGACCAGAAGACGGAGTGTTGAAAACCGCTTTCTCCCTCATCACATTAAAGAAACCTGTTGAATTTGGTAATAAAAATAATGATCCTGTGGATTTGGTAATAGCGTTTGGTGGAACAGATAATACATCGCATATAAAAGCGCTCGCTCAACTTGCCGAGATTTTACAGAATGAAGAAGACACTAATCTAGTTAGGAAGGCTAAGACAAAAGAAGAAGTACTGAAAATTTTAAAGAAATATCAAAATTAAAATAAGACCAGTCAGCTACTTTTTCTTTCATTAAGAAAAAATGTAAACATATTAAAAAAAATGGACTTGTAAGAAATTTGACGTTGAAAATGCAATACTACCTTCTTTTGATTATAGTAGTTTTTTACATTATCCTAAGTGTTCTGTCATTTTTAGTTTATGGTTTAACTGCACATGGAATCTCATATTTTCTAATTTGCAATTTTATTGCTGCTTTTGTATACACTATAGCAAAAAATAGAAAAAAGAAATTTGAAGAAGATAATTAAATTTTCACAATGATTATCATCTTAAACTATTTAAATTAGATCAACTGTCTCTTTTTACATAATATTATATATAATATATAACAACAATAACCAATATCAAAAAAGGTGAAATCTAATGGGAATGAAAATGTTTGAAAAAGAATGCCCGATCTGTGGAACCAAAATCGATACTTTGAACGTAAGTCCATTTGTAACAGATATTAAAGGAGAAAAATACTATTCCTGCCGTCCAGAACACATGAGAGAATTCGAAAAAAATCCAGAAAAATACATCAAGAAAAAATAGAAATCGATCGGCAACTAACGATCGGTTTTTTTTATAATTTATAGCCAAAATTCTTGTTAAATACTGGTTTCAATCTTTCAATTGCATGTTCTTCTCTTATAAAATTAGCTAAAAGTACAACAGGTAATCCCACATCTGTTAAAACTTCACCCATCTCTTCCCCTGCAACAATTAAGTCTTTGTCCAATTTATATGAGCGCGCAATTGCAATGTTTCCAGCTTCAATATCAGCTGGAACATTAAGTGTTTGTAATGCTTTAGTAACGAGCATCTGCATCAATATGGCAGTACCCATACCATGTCCACAGATAGTTACAATTCTTATCCGTTTTTTTTCAGGCATTCAATTCACCATTAACAGTAAATGTCTTGAAATGTGTGTAAATAGTCTATTTAAAGGTTAATAATTTTATATCTAGTATCTATTATTTTTCAGATTTTAATTCTTCATCAAACTCTTTCATTATTTTTTTAACATTTTGGTGATCTTTAATAAAACCGATAAATGTGCCTCCTCTTCCTCTTGAAATAATATGGACCTCTGTTCTTCTGCTCGATGTTTTTTTTAAAGATATCAAGATTGATTCACCATAAGAATATACAGACCATCCAGTTAGCAACTCAATTAAGCCTTTTTTTTAGATTGTTTATATATGTGCCATTTGTTCTTCTTGAGTGTCCCTATGACTTTGTCAAATAAAGTTCCACGAGGGAGAGAAAAAATCTTAGTTTCCTCTTTTATGAAACGGTTTTTAAATAGGTCCGATTCTTCCTCCTCCATGATTGGTTATTGGTTTTCTTTCTTCAGATATATAGGCAGCAAGAATTTTTCCGATAAAAATGTTATGGTCTCCTGTTCTGATCTTATTTATAACCTGACATTCCATGTTAACTAAAGCTTCTTCAATTAGGGGTGGTTTGATGAATGAGGAAGAAACCTTTGTCAGTCTAGTTTCCTTAAATTTATCAACGTTTTTTCCAGAATATGACCCACAGTATCGAACAGCATCTTCCATGCCTTCACTCGGGAAAGAAACAACAAACTCTCCACTCTCATCTATGAGCTTATGGCTAAAACGAGTTAAACCAACTGATATTGCTAGTAAAGGTGGTATATTGGATGTTGTCATATTCCATCCAGCAGTCATAATATTATCTTTTCCAGCTTTACTTCTCGAAACTATGAGAACTGTTCTTTCTGGATATCTACATTTTTTCCAAGCCAAATATGGAGATGTCTGTTTCATGTTAAGATCCTGCAGGTGTTAACAAGCAATTGTTTTTAATTGATTCGTTTTATTTAAACGGTTTATTAATAAACTTCAGAATCACATGTGCTAAGAAAGAATAACTGATTAAGGATTGTGTGGCTGAGGATTATAAACTTATTAAAAACATACTATCTGCATCACATTTATTCCCCACTCAAAACATTCGAATTTTTTAATGAAACTTTTTTTTGTGTATATAAAAAAATGTGGATCTGCTCAAAAGGATTCTTCAATTGACTAAAGGAAAATTACCCTGATGATGTACAATATTACTATTATGGCAAAAGTTGCGATAATAAAGTACAACATCTGTTGCAAAAATATGTTAAGTGAACTAGTTGGTTTTACTTTTCCAACAAAATCGAAGCCTTCTCTCTGGATTTCCATACAAAAAATATTGTGTTCCTTAGCTAATTCTAAAGCTCCAGGATCAAAACCAACATTTGATGCTAAAAATCCATGATCAGGAGCCCAATCAGAGAGTCCTTCTTTATGGACTTCCATTACATCCTTCAAAGATTCAGCAAAATCTTTTACCGTATCTTTATTGACCTTTTTTTTATAGAGTTTAACCCAAATATCAGTTCTGATATTTTTAAATAATCCTTTAAACTTCCATGCGTGAAAATCTACTTTGTAGGGGCTTTTTCTTCTCTTGCTTTTCACATAAACGTTTCTTTCGATATTCTCATAACTCTTCTTTAAGATTAACATTACTTTCTGATCTATCCGTGCTCGTTTAAATTTTCTTAAATCTTTTTCTTCATCTGACATTTTTTAAACAACATTTATGTTATTTAGACAGTTTTTCTTTAAATTATTGTTCGCTAATTTCTCATCTTTATTAACTATAAAGCTGTCTGAATGTTGCAAACAGAGTTATTATTAAAAAAATGAAGAGGAGGTTGTTAATTATCGGTGTTTAAGTTCGAAAAATTCAGCGTATTCTTCACGTATCTTTTCATATATGTTGCCTCGAACTTCAGATGGCACGTTTCCACTCACAAAAACTGGTGGGTCGATGCCTTTTTCCAGTAGTTTTTTGCAGGCTTTGAGAGTGATGGAGTGAAGGATGAAAGAGTTGACCATGGT
>JAUVYS010000114.1 GCA_030602965.1 Candidatus Bathyarchaeota archaeon
CACGAAGTTGCCCATTCTTTATCATTTCGACAAGTTCAAGATCCAGTGCCTCAGTCGAAGTAAAGATCTTGTTGTGTCTGTTTGGAGATCTGCTTTCGAAGGGGCCTCCAGAACCTTGAATGGTCTCTCTGTAGATAACAATTGGCTTTGACTTAACTATCTCAATTCCTGCTTTCTCAATCCAGATTGTAGATATTTCAAGGTGAAGTTCCCCCATGCCTGAGATCAGATATTCTCCACTTTCCTCGTCAATTTTTGTCACTAATGTGGGATCCTCGATAGAAATTCTTCTCAGTGTGTTAATTAGCTTTGGCAATTCACGACTGTACCTTGGCTCAATTGCCATGGTCATCACCGGCTCTGTAACATATTTTATTGCTTCAAAAGGTGTAATGCCTGGTACAGAGGAAAGTGTTTCTCCAGCTCTTGCCTTGGGTAGCCCTAGTAACGCAGGTATGTTTCCAGCGTTTATTGAATCAATGATCTCACGTTGTGCTCCCATGTAAAGGCTAACCTGCTGGATTCGAGACTCTGTTTTGGCATCAATTAGGTAAAGCGTGTCTCCTGAGTTTAGTGTTCCCGAAAACAGCCTCCCTGTTGCTACAACTCCAGCCCGTGGCTCAACATTAATATTTACCACACTCATGATTGCCGGTCCATTATCATCACAATCTAGCATTGCCCTTCCAAACTTTGAGTTCAAATCACCCCGCCAAATCCTTGAAACCCTATATTTTTGGGCAACGTGAGGCGGGGGCATTTTTGTTGTTATCATATCCAATATTGATGAAGCCACTGGCGCTTTTTTGACCAATGCATCAACTTCATTTTTTTTATAAGCATTGATTATGTCAGAAAAAGTTAATCCTATTTTTTCTGCAATATTGGTGGTTATTCCCCACAGATCTTTTGCTGAACCGAATGCCACCGTTCCCTTTGCTGGATTTATTTTCCATTTTTCCTTAAATTCGGGTTCAGCGTACATTTCAATAAGTCTGTTAAAGTCTTGAATTATTCTCCCAAGCTTCTCTTGGATTTTTTCTGGAGTAAGTTTGAGTTCTTTAATTAAGCGGTCAATCTTGTTAATGTAAAGTACTGGTTTAACCCTTTCTTCTAATGCTTGCCTCGTTACTGTCTCAGTTTGAACCATGACTTCTTCAACGGCGTCAACAACTACAACAGCGCCATCGATTGCACGAAGTGAACGAGTCACTCTGCCAGAGAAGTCAACATGGCCAGGAGTATCGATCAGATTGATAAGGGTAGGACTGCCCTTCCTCTCGTAATATAAGCTAATGTTTGCAGCCTTGATTGTGATTCCACGTTTCTGTTCTTCTTCAAGATAGTCTAGAACGCGAGCTTCACCAGCTATGGTCGGTGAAATCAAACCTGCTTCTGCTAGAAGGGAGTCAGTTAAAGTAGTTTTACCATGGTCAATGTGAGCTATGATGCCAGTATTACGAATCTGATCTTTGTTCTTCAATATCTTCAGTATGTCACCGGTCGTTTTAAAACGAGGCATTATCCTTTCCACCATTACGTGTAAAATGGGCTCTATCTACAACTGTGATTTATTAACTTTTAGGAACTAAAATGTCTTATAAATTAGAATGATTTGGTACACTTCTAACTATCTTCAATTACAATTTACGCCCGACTTTTGAGAAGGAGCCTCTCAGATTACCTCAAATTTTCAAGTTATTTAAAATGTTGGAATTTCTACTATTGGAATTTTAACATACAATCGAATATAAATTGAGAAAGCTAGGATAGCCAATGTCACAATGAGAACGAGAACATCATTCATTTTAATTTTTAACGCAAATAAATTAGTCCGATGTTCTTTTGCTCCAAACGCTCTTGACTCCATTGCTTCAGCTAATTCCAGACTTCTCCTTATGGCATTAACTATCAGAGGAATTAGGATTGGGAGATAATTTCTTATTCTTTTCAGGAAGTTTCCTTTTTCAAGTTCTAAACCCCTCGATTTCTGTGCGTCTATTATCATTTGAGCCTCGTTTGCGAGAACCGGTACAAACCGCACTGCTGTTGTAAATGCAAAGGCAAACTCGTATGGAAAGTGGCTTTGTTCCAACGCCAATCCTAGATCGTCGGGAGAGGTGGTTAAAAAGAAAATCGAGAATGAAGCTACAAGTGTTACGAATCGCAGAGTCATTGAGGAAGAATATGTCAATACACTGCTGGTCAATTGAAATTCCGATGACATGTAGCCAACGATCACATTGGTCAGAAAGATCATGGTTGCAAGAATTAAACTGCTTCTCAGAGAACTCAGCCATTCTTTATGAACATGTGCTAAGTAAACTAGTGGAAGTTGAACTGAGAGCAGTATGGTTAATGGTAGCAACTCGGTGAACATTATTGCCAAGATGAACACTACACAAGACAGAACAAACTTCACTCTAGGGTCAAGTTGATGTATGAATGAAGATGTTCTTTTGAACCGCAATCCTTCAAAGGCCTTCATAGTCAACTCCTCCTGGCGACGAAGTCGTTTATCAATTCCTTAGCCTCGTATATACTTATCACATCTTTTGGGAAACCGAGATCCGCTAGTCTAAAAAAGAGCTGGGTTATCTGAGGTAAAATGAGGGATGTCTTCTTAATGAGCTTGGGATTTGTTAAGATCTTTTTTGCAGGGCCGTCTGCAACGATTCTTCCATGAGACATTAGGACAACTCTAGGGTCACACTCAGCCACAAATTCGAGGTCGTGAGTTACCAAGATCACAGTGTTACCTTGAGTGTTAAGTTGTCTCACAAATTGGAGAAGCCTCTCTTTCTGACTTTGATCCTGGCCTACTGTTGGCTCATCTAGAATAGTAACCCTTGGCTTCCAAGCCAGGACAGAAGCCAATGCAACCCGCTTTCTTTCTCCGCCACTCAACATGAAAGGTGAGGTCTTCCTGTATTCTTGAAGATTTAGAAGTGTTAGAGCCCATTTCACTCTCTTTTTATTCACTCTGTTACTGAAACCAAAATTTCTTAATCCAAAGGCAATCTCATCCTCAACCGTTTCGCAAAATAGTTGATGATCTGCGTTTTGAAAAACCAGACCTACATCTTTTGAGAGTTCAGCAACACTAAGATCTCTTGTGTTACGTCCATCTACATATACGTCACCTTCACCTGGCTTTAAGAGACCATTAAATTGTTTAACCAGAGTGGTTTTGCCGGCTCCATTTTCTCCCATTATCGCAACGAATTCTCCATTAGATATCTCAATAGAGACGTTTTTCAAGGCATTTACGCCGGATGGATAAGTGAAACTGACGTTTTCTACTTTGATCATTGTGTCAAATCCTCTTCAGATATCCGACAAAATCCTCGATTGAAAACAGTAGCTTTTCTGGCTGTGACTCAAGCTCCTGGTACAATCTAACTATTTTCGGAATGCCAATTCCCATCAGTTTGACACTCTTAGAGCTGAAGACTTCTCTCGGATTCCCTTCAATTCTAAGAATTCCACCATCCATTATAATTACCCGGTCAGTTAACGTGCTTAATAGATCAAGTCGGTGTTCCACTAAGATTATCGTTAATCCTAAAGTCTTGTTTAACTTACTGATCACTTGGAAGAGGTTTTTTGCTGCTAGAGGGTCTAGTGATGATGTAGGCTCATCTAGAATTAATATCTCAGGCTTCATGGCAAGCACGCTGGCAATTGCCACTCTTTGCTGTTGTCCTCCAGATATTTCGTATGGTGATCTTTCGCGAAGATTTTCGATTCCAATAGTCTTCAAAGCCCACTCCAAGCGTTCCCTAATCTCATCAGGTGGCAAGGCCAAGTTCTCAAGACCAAAAACAATCTCCCTTTCAACCGACAAGGCGAAGAGCTGATTTTCAGGGTTTTGAAAGACGAAACCTACTTGTTGTGCTAGTTCGCTGATAGCGTGGTCACGAACATTTAGATTGGATACCACAACATCTCCCTTGATTTTCCCCCCATAGAAGTGTGGTATTAATCCGTTAAGGCACCTGCAAAGAGTGGTCTTGCCACAGCCACTTGGACCAGTAAGCGTTACAAAAGCTCCTTTATCTATAGATAGAGTTACGTTAGATAGACTCTGCTTTTTTGCACCAGGATAAGTATAAGAAAGACCATCGATCTCGATAATGGGTGAAACCATCTTTTCCACTCGCCACATTTTCTTTCAGACAGATATTCTAAAGATAATACCATGCAAAAAAGGTGATTATATTCTTTCTTTGATTAGTTTTACACACTTTGTAAACACTGATTCTATATCTCCTTTACCATTGACGCCTGCTGCAGTTGGGTGCCCGCCACCCATACCACCAAGATACTCGCCTAATGGTTTCGCGATGTCTCTACCAAGATGTATCTTTGTTTGTTTGAAAAAATCCTCGTTCGCTCGAATACTTATTCTAAGTGAACCGTTCTTTTCTCCTGCGACAACAGCGACGTCAGCACCTATGTAGATTAATGCTCTTGCAGCAGAAGCTTGATATGTACTTAAATGAGACAACGCTAAAAGATAACCATCTAATTTTTTAATTTTCGTTCTTTGTACTGCTCTCAATCTAGCAATACGTTCTGACAAATCCATTGGCATAGATAATAATGACATTGCTCCTTTGGCATTCACTCCTTTTTCAACAAGATCCGCTACAACTCTAAATGTTCTTGAAGTAGCGAGAGCGAAGTGCTTAGTGTCGTAGGCTATTCCCAAAAAAAGAGCTAATGCAACATTTTCAGAAATTGGCATTTTGGATTCTTTGAAAAAATCATAGATTATTTCACAGGTGGCTGAAGCCTCCTCATCAGCGATATAAATGGAAGCTAGATTTTCGGTGTCAAGG
>JAUVYS010000016.1 GCA_030602965.1 Candidatus Bathyarchaeota archaeon
GCAATAATGGATGAGTTATCTATCATGTTGGGAGGTATGGAAGAACCCTTTGTGGTCAGCATTGATATTAAAAAGAGCTTTAAACGTAAAGGTGTGCCTGAAGTAGCGAAATATATTCGTAAAGAGTTAAGAAAACTTGAAAAAGATTGGATAAGGTTACCCTATTCGTTTGCGTATCCTAATGTGGGGAAGTCTATAGCTGTTATAGATGTCACTAGACGGTTTTCAAATGGTAAGAAAGGCTACATTTCAGGATTTTCTTTTGGTGGGGGATTAAAAGGAAGTTGGAGTGGTCTTAGAAGTAAAATTGCTACTAAAGTTAGTCAGTTGCATCCTGACTATCCAGGAGTAATAGTTCTACAACGTCATGGAACTGAGCCAGGTATTTTTGATGTTAAAAATGCGTTATTGGGCAATTTAATGGTAAATACACTTGATGATCAATGGTGTCGAGGGAAGGATAGAATCTTTGATCCAAAGAAAAACAAGCGGTTAAGTGCAGTAATACATTATGAAAAGAAATTTCAGGACCCGGAAAAACTTGGAAAACGAACTATATATCATAATCCCTATGCGGAAACAAAATTATCTCCTGATAACTTTAGGGGAGAAGACGCATCACAAATTATTCTAACAAAATTAAAAGATGGTACTATTTGTGAAAAGCAGATTAATTAATAGCTATATACTTTTGACTCACAAACTTGAGATTGTAATAAAAGGGATACAATTTAATATTATAGAATTTTTTTCATTTTTATTGTTAAAATTTTATTATATCTGAATGCAAAACTATCAAATGATCGATCGATCTCTTTTGTTCATTTAGCCCCCTATTTCGGACAATGCTGTCCGATTCGATTGATCGATGTTCACCCAGAGGTAATGAAGAAAACCTTGGAAGAGTTGAAGAAACGCTGGATAAAATACCTCTGTTTAAAATGTCGTCTTGACAGAGGAACGAAATGAAAAAAGGTTACTTGGTGTTTACAATGATTTTTCTTTTGAATTATTGATTAGTATTGATTCTTTCGGGTATTTGTCGTGTTGTATACTCATTATTCTCAAGAAGTAATATGACCCACAATTATTGATTTTTAGAGGGCATCTTAGAGAATTACACGAGTTTTTATATGGACAGCTAGACTCATACATATCACTTAAAGTCGTTACGAAAAAATTGTTCTTAAGACTATTTTTTATCTAAAACTGCTTCTCGAGGAAAAGAAATGAGCGAGGAAAAAATTAACGAAATATACGAAGAGCTGCTTCAAGACCTAGAGGTGGTTATTAAACGAGATTTTAGATCATGTAATTTAGAGAAGCAACTTAGATCTGTTTTGTATAATCTTGCTTCTGAAGCAGTTAAGAAAAAATGGAGTGGTTGGAAGATAATTGTTAAAAGTGTTTTCAAGACTGTGGGGCAAGCACGGTCACTTGCGGAAAGGTACAACAAAGGTTTTTGCAACTACTTAGATACCGCTCTTAAAGATGGTTGGATCGAGAATTGGGTACACGGTTTCCGACAAATGAAGTAGTACATTTTCGCGCATATGATGTTGGATGGTCCTTTAGTACAGACATTAATAATGTGATGAAACCACTAAATTGAAAAGATGTTGTAAAGATGGGACTGAAATATTGGTTTGACTGTGAAGTGACGAAGGATTCTTGTCCAGAACAGTGTTTATTCAGTGATGAGAAAGGAGATTTGTACACAAGACCAATCGTATTTATTCCTCCACCTGAAAAGACGAGGATAATGTTAATATCCAGGGATCCTACTGTTGATTTCCTTCCTCTCTATAGACATGCCATGTCCAAAGAGTATGAAGAGAAACCAAATGAAAGACGACTGATGCTTTTTGCAAGTGCAATTCCTCTCCAGCTCATACTACGGATTGCTAGATTTAATGAAAGAGAAGATGTTAAGATAAAGAGAAACATAGAACCCCTATTCAAAATATTCAAGGTTGTATACTGGACGCATCTGCATAAATGTCCAACTGACAACGAAGCAAAGTTTTCAATAAAATGTGCAAATCAATGGTTGAAAGAAGAAATTGAAGAGGCTAAAAAAGAGGGGGTAGACACCATTGTTGGGTTGGGTAAAGATGTTGAAAATTGGTTGAAAAGTGTTGAGGATTGGTTAGATAAAAATGGCTTCAAAGAGAAGAATATAATCTTCCTTCCACATCCATCTGGACGTAATCCTGCATGGCATACAAAAAATGTTGAGAAAAAGAAGGAAATAAATAACAATATTGAAAAATTGATTAGAAAAGTCGCATAAAAGATTAATTTAATACGCCAAAATAAAGACGTTTAAACCTAAAAGCGCACGCAATGTTACGAATGCACTAAGACATAGAAGCCAACGAACAGAAATACGATGTCCTCACTACTTAAGCGTAGACATTTTTAAGATCACTGAAAACTGGCGATATACATACTGATATTCTATACTCAATTTTTTTCGCAAAGAATTTTAATTACCATCCAAGAATTTTGGTTTTCGTCGAACTTTTAGGTATATTATTATGATAATAGCTAAGAGTATTAATGTTGATAAGAGAAAGCCAATTGGACTTCTTAGAAAAATATCTATAGAATTCAATTTTATAATCAAATTAAACAAAGACGATTTTGAACCCAGCTTATTGAATCATAATTTTAATCTAGTAGGTGATAAAGGAATACATAAGCCTATCCATATCATGTACGCGTGCACACGAAAAAAAGTGGTATAAATTCTGTCTCAGCGCAGTGTTACATTGAGGCTTTTCTGTTAGTAAGATTTTCAAGATTTTCAGATCATTTATTTACAAAAAAAGGGGGGTTTTGGTATAAATGTGCCCTTGAGGGCTGGTATCCCCGTGACTACATAAGTCGTGTTGTTAAACTAAAATTTACTTAAATATTAAATAATATGAGATAATATGTACAAGTTAGAGTAAAATGAAAGCGATTTCTGATTTATCAATAGAAGAATTAATAGCTGTGATTTTCTTTAAGAAGGGCGAAAGAGAATATTCGAAAATTGACGGACGAACAAGGATACAGAAGTTATTTTTTTTATTGAGAAGTTATTTTAATTTATCTCAGGATTTCGAATACATTCTCTATGCATATGGACCATATAGTATTAACTTACAAAACTCATTTAATATACTTGTTTCATTTGATCTTATGGAAGAGCGAGTCGAAGAAACCCAAGGATATAGAGAATATAGTTATGCACTAAAAGACAATGGAGTGGGGTTTGGAAATACTATCTTTAATAACCTTGATAATCCTTCAAAAACCGAAATAGAAAATATTGTTGCATTCATATTAAAAAATGAGAAAAGAAAGCCCTCTGATCTTGTTGAGGAAGCCTATCATCTAGTTCATGAAAGAGGTTTATGATTAAGCCCGAGCTTATCCTTAATCTGGTTTTTTACTTTTTTTTCAATCTTTTCATCATAACTTTCGTAAAAAATATAAGATCTCCAATACAATTTAGGATCTACCATCTCTCCGACACCGGAGATTTTATATAGAAATTTCCAATCTTTTTCTTGTAGAATTGGGATTGTTAAATCCAATTTTTTTGGAAATTCGTTTAGTGATATGACAAGAAAACCCCTTTCTAATTGTAGTTCTTCTGCAATTTGTTGTTCATATTTAATTCGATCATGTAAAGGTAATTCAAAAAAGGCATTAAACTCTTCATAATTAACCTCACTTGCTTTAAAAGAGAATAGTCTGGCTAATAACTCACGTTTTACCAATCGCGAGATAATCTCTTTTTCAAAGCCTTTGCCATTTTGCAGTTCAGTTAATAAATTGCCATCATTAATTTTTAATAAAGATATAGCTGTTTCATTTTTTCTCTCAAGACACGAATGAGTGGCCCTAATCAACATTGCAGATGCTGTGATACTGGTGTGATGTAGATATACGGATTTGTACATTAGACTCCTTCCAGCAATCAAAGATTCTATAGCAGGTAATCCTTTTTCTTCAAATGCTAGAACCTCAACATCATTCTTATTTCTCAGAGGCACCACTGTTTTTGCAATTCGTTCAGCATCAATTCTTCCAAATGGGACCCCAGTAAAGTGAGAGTCACGTACCAAATAATCTATTTTATCAGAATCAATGAATCCGTTTATCAGTTGAGTAAGACACGAACTTTTATCGTATTTGCCTTTTATACAATTGGCTATTAATTCAGCATCAATAGTGATCTTTTCTTTTTCGTTTATTATATCAAAAACAGCTTTGAAATAAGATCCATTCACAAACTTTGCACTTAGATCTTCATGATTAAGGTAGAAATTCTCTTTAAAAATTGGTTCAAGTGAATGAGAAAAAGGAAATTGACAGATATCATGTAACAATGCGGCATAGAGTACATTTGTCTTATATTCTTCAATAGTGCTACCTTCAATTTGTCCAGAAAGAGATTCTAGAAATTTTTTCGCAATATGATATACGCCGAGTGTGTGCGCAAATCTAGTTTGAGTAGCACCAGGAAATACAATTTGTCCCAGACCTAGTTGTGAAATATATCTTAATCTTTGCAAAGGCGGTAAATCGACAATAAATCTTTCATCTGTTGTTAATTCAATATAACCAAAGATTGGATCATAAATCTCTAAAGGTTTATTTGGGAAAGATAATTCTTTAGGATCACCACTTTTCATCCAAAAAGCATCAATCTCAGAGATAGTTCCTTTCTTCAGAGTCAAAAGTATCCATATCTAATACTGTTTGCCATAATGTTAAAGATTATTGGCAATTATAACTTAAAAGGTGAAAAATAATGAAAAGAGAGGTGGAATAACATATAGAGAAGCATGGTCTCCCCCCGACTACCATTGTTCAAAGGTGAATGCAATTCAATGATCTGTCTGACTCAATTTGGTTAGAAAATCCTTTGCTGTTTTTCTTAGAGTTTTTCTTGGACTATCGATGTGTCTTTCTACAAAATGAATTACTTTTTCTTTTGACTTGATTTTATCAAAGAATAAATCGAAGGACTTGATAGCTTTTTCAACTATAACCCTTTTACACTCCTCTGTTAAATGAGGAGTCGTAGAAATTTCTTCTACCTTTAGAAGTTCATCGGTAATCCTTTCTATGAGATGCGGTTTTGACAGTGCAATCTTACCAGAATGACCAACAACATTAGCTACAGTAACCATATATTCATCATTCATGTAGCTGTAGTATTTATCAAATGTTGTCTCAAACTTCTTATCCACATCTACCTTTGTCAGATTTGCGATAATGGCTAAGGCGTTCCATATGAGAATTCGATGTTTACTGTCTAAAAGCTCAATGAAAAAATCCCAATAGGAATACAGTCTTTCTGGGGACGCATCACTTAGATCATTTAATATTTTTGCACAACCATATCTAATCGCTGCTTTCGACGACCCAACACCTTGAAATATAGTAGGAAGGAGATCAAAATCTTGCTTCACCTTATGCAAAAGTTCATCCCTTGTCATCGATTTATCGACAAGCTTCCCCAATAATTCACTATTCATAAAAACCCCTTACAAATCTACTTTAAGAAAAAGTGATATTAAATCTGTCCCTGTGCGCTATAACACTGAAGCATTTCATGTAATAATCTTGAAACTAATAAAAAGGGGGAGTTTACGGGGGATGTCTCCATTTCCGATTGCTTTTATACAAATAGGTAGTCTTTTTGAACAAATGTGTTAGGTTTTTTATTTACGTTTCCTGTAGATTTTCACTTCGTTTCTTTCAGTGACGTATTCGAATCCTGTCTTGACCAGTTCTTGATCCTGTTTAATAGTTTTTGCTGTTTTCACATGGTAGTCGTCGCTTTCAAAGGAAACTAAATGTGTGTATATGAGAGTGTTTTTTACACATATAGATAATATTTTATGGTAATGTTGAGTGTTTGAAGTACACCTAAAGAATAACATAATCATGAGAGGAGAGAATAATGGATCAAATCAATCAGCAAAATATGTTCAAATGAAGGAAAACCCATTAGATACAGTTAATGAAATATTTACAAAATTGAAGAATGTACACTTAAGTCCAATTGCAGAGGCGTCGATTGGAGTTTTTGTAGCAATTCTAAGATTAAGTAAAAAATTTGGAGTGACGAAAAAATGACTTTTAAAGTTTTCATTAGTTCAAACTTAAAAGATGAAAAAATAATTCATGAAATGAAAGAAACTTTTTCGAATCATGATATTGAAACAATTATTCTTTCAGAACAAATATCTATGGGAGAACCTATATCTGAACAAATTAATCAATTGATCGATAAAAGTGATTGTATAATAATTATTATAGGTAAAAATGGAGATAATACTAAAACTCAATCATTATTAGCCTTAGAAATGGGTTTGGCTATAGGTAAGAAAAAGGTTATTTTGCCTTTAGTCGAAAAAGATGTTGACATCCCAATTTTGTTACAGGATAAAAAATATATAATTTATGATCGTGATAACCCTAGATTAACTTTTGAAAAAGTTTCTCAAGCTTTAAAAGATTTAAAAATTGAAAAAGATAAGCGTAATTTAATTGGAGGAATTATTCTATTAGGGCTTGGTCTAATTATTCTAGACGCATTAGGCTCAAAAGAAGAATGATATTTAAAGAACCGTTGTCTAGCATGGACGACGTCCCCAGTGGAGATATCACCCGATTCTATCCCCCAAAAACCCCTCTTTTTTTCTAAAAATCGACTGACATCTCTCACGATTTCAAACTATACATAAATTATTTTCTTTTTTTTAATTGGGATCGATATTTTTTTATTAATTCACGAACATCAAGGGGCATCGGTCGTCTAAAATATTTATCATCAATTAAAGCTAAAGTAGCTCTAATTGTTCCTACAGCTGAATATTTTGGTTCCCACTCATCCAGATTAAACTCCTCTATTTCCATTGGTTTTATGACTGGATTTACAAAATTGAGTTTCTCGTCTAGTTGACGAATTCTTTTAAACCCATGATCAATCAATTCAGTTACAATTTCAGAAGTAATATCTGGTATTCTTTCTTGTAATTTAAAATTTGAATAAACTTTTAATGTATCAAGATTAACGTCTAAATCAAAATTGAATTTGTCCTGCTGAATGGTTTCATTTAATCTTGCTCGATATTCATCAATGCTATCTTTAAACAGTTCAAAGATAGTATCAGCAATATAAAAAAGTCCTGAAAGAGCATTAAAATCTTTTTTCAACTCTTTTGGGATATCGGTTTCTTGTTTATAATCTAAATGATGAGAAACCGATGCCCATGCATCCATTAATATTGTTCGAACTTGAATTTCACACTTTAAATTTTTAATATCATCGTATCTGTGTCCTTCAAATCTTTCAGGAAGTTTAATAATGTAATGATCACTCGAATAACCAAATGGTTGTTCTTCTCTTTCTCTTGATAAAATAGTTTTTACAACACAATAATTGTCTTCAATGATTTTTCTTAAAGTATCTAGGTCAAGTCGATAATAACAGATAATACGAACCCCAGCAATGTCCTCAATTTTTTCAAAATGGTTTGTTGTAATATTTTCTTTAACCACGTGCTTATAGAAACTTTCAAATGTTTTTAGTCTTGTTTTAATACCGTGAACTTTCAATTTGTTCTTTTTAACAGTTTTTTTTAGGAAACCAAAAACTTCGTCACCTAGTTTTTTGTAAAGTTCTTTTAATTTATCATACTGCTCTTTTAATTCCTTTTCACTTATTTTTGATTCTCCTTCCTTCCTCAATATTGAATACAACCTTAGAACTATTTTTCGAATACAACAATTAATTATTTTTTTAAATATTCATCATATGCGTCTAATAACATCGTAATAACTGCTTTTCCCCAATTTAATGCAAACCTTGCTTCTGAAAGAGATTTTGCTGATGATCCTTTTACAGTTGCTTCTGCATGTACACCTTTAATTGATAACCAACCAAAAAGTCCAACTTGTTTAGTTGTAATGGTTAATGCTGTTTCTGGTGTTATTATTTTACTATCCTCTAAAATTTTTATTGCGTCTTTAAATTGTCTTTTACGTTGTTTTTGTTTTACATCATTACTAAGCTGAACAACAATTTCCTCTAAAGCTGATCTCATCTCATGGCAACCACCATCAAAATCTTTAGAATTTGCCTTTCTTTCAGCTTCTACTATATACTTAACAACTGATTCTTTTCTTGAATTCTTTAATCGTAAAATTAAAGGAGATTTTAATAGAGCATCTTTTTCTTTTCCTAATCCTATTAGTTGGTTTGAAAGATCGCCATGATAAAACCTAAGAACGTTTCTACCTTTGGTTAGATATTGTCCCAGTTTTCCAACAATTACTTGTTCTAACGAATCAGCATTAGTTAAAAAATGGGTAATGGGAGAATATGGTTTCCCATTTGGATAAGAGGAAGGAATTTCCATCTTCTTTTCGTTAAGTTGAGGTCGATGTTCTTGTAACCATTTTAGAGTATAATAGAAGTCTTGTTCATCATCTTCACTAATAGAATCAGGATCATCCCAATTTCTTTCATGTAAATCAATAATGTTATTCCATCTTACGATAAAATTATTAACAATTTTAATTTCTTCATTAATCGACAATTTGATCTAATCTACTACTTCTTTAATAAAGTATTAAACAATACGATATACTGTTAAATAACATTGTTTTTTACTGAAAAGAAGCTCATTTTGGGCTTTAACTAGTTATATATTAATAAGGTAATACAGGGTTGGAATAGCGACTTCAGAGAGGTCTAAGATTACTAGGATCATTAGCCACTACGAAGAGACAGACGGCAAATAGACCGATTTATAGCTTGAATTAATCGATTTTAATGTTCTCCAGCTTGTCTTTATTGTTCTCTATGTACTGTTTTATGTGTGCAACAACGATTTTAGACATATCAACACCTAGAATATGGCATAATAGTTTGAATGTGTGCTTTAGTTTAGGATCAATTGTAATATTCATTTGAGTTTTCTTATTCATAGACATATAGAACCCTACATTCCTAGTTGCATATTTACCTATATTTCTATATTCCTAGCTGTATATTTACCTATGTTTCTATATTTCTATATTTATCCTTTCATTTTCTTTTCTTCAATCAAACCTAATTTGGTTAGAATACTAAGATTCTCATAAACTGCCTCAGGAGAGAAGCCTTTCTTCTTTCCCAAACCTAACTTCTGTTTTGGGCTTTTACTGGTTCTGTTAACTTTTTTGTGATGGTTACTACATAAAGTCATTTACAAGATTGTTCAGACTTTTAGTATGTCTTATTTTCTCTTTTTTTTCTTTCTATGTCATAACTGTTGTTGGTCTTTCTTAAATATCGGTTTAAGCGCCTTTAAAATGGGGAGATTAATGCAAAAATTAGATCATTTAAAAATTGGTGTTTTATTTCACAGTATTTTCTCTGCTTGTCAGATGAGATGTACGGAGATTCTTGGAGCAGAATCAGCTAGTATAATCATAGGGGAAGCTCTACCACTCATTGAAGGGATAATTGAAAAAGCTTCATCTGAACCTATTATGGCAAAGACAGTAGAGGAGACTCTTAACAATTATGCTAGTTTATTAATGGCTTCTGATATTGTCGGTAGAATCAACATAGAGAAGAAGGGTGGAAAATACATTTTTGATGTTAATGGTTGCATTTATGCTGATTTTGTTCACCCTGTTTTGAACTCGGATAAAACTACATGTATATGGGCACTACTTGGAATGGCGATGGTTGCAAAGGTCAGCAAACAAAAGGTTAAGATACAAACTTCCAAATTAACTCGTAATGGATCTAAAACCGTGATAGAACAAATTAAAGAGTTTTGAAAAGGACAGATCCATTATCTTTATTAAGAAGATATGAACAAATCTAGAAAAATTGTTAAAATTACAGTTCTAAAGAAAAGCGAATGATGAAAATGGTTGTCAATACTGATAAGTTAATGAGTTTAAAAAAAGTAGACAAGACTAGATTAGAAATAATATTGCAGATGATTGAAGAATATCCACAGTTAAAAAAGCATTTAATTGAAAAATTGAACCCTTAGAAACAAATCTTAAAAATTTACAATGTTTCAAGAAATATTTAAACGACCGATTCTTTAAACACCTCATCCCACGATGGTTAACACCCTCAACCATCCCATAACAAGTTAATGGAACCCTTTTACTAGTTATATATTAATAAGGTAATATACCACTAGGATTTTAATTCGGAGTATCTTTCAATAATAAAATTATATTTTAAATAGTTTCATAATTTTCAGATTTTATATTTTAATCCAAGAAATATCTTTTCCGCCTTCCCAATTTTCATGGCGAAAGATTATATCTGCTATAGAAAAAGTGCGGACTTGGTTACCTAACCCAGCTGCGATCCAAATCCCCTTCATCTCGTTACTATTAATGTAAACAATAGGTAAACTGTGCCAACTTGGGATTCTTGGATGATTCTTAAGAGATATTATACAAGGTATGTCTTTTCTTAATAATTTTTGAATATAATCAATCTTATCTTGACCAGTTAAGAATGCTTTTATTTTTATACATATATGAGGGTAGTTTTCCATAATTTTTTCAGATACCGTTGCGTAACTATTTCTACGTCTTCCCAGATCAAAGTCTTCTTGGAATATTTCGAATTTTACACCTTCAATATCAAGATAGCGAATCATCCATTCATAACTTGTTGGAATACAGCCAGTTTGATGTCGTTGTGGAACTATGACCTCTATCCAATGTGACAGTTCAACCATTTTTTCTCCCTCTGATCTCCAGTCCACATACTTTTAATGAAATATTTTCGTTTAAAAAAATTAGTCCTAAACAATCTAGTAACGTCCGTTGTAATTGTGTGGTTCGTAAGTTAAGTCGTTCTCAAACAATCTAAACCCGTCCCAAATCATACTACACGTGTAGCACACGGTAGGAAATATTAGTAGGAAGTATGATTTTCTACTTTTTAAGTCGTATTTCACACGGTTAGGTAGTTATGTTATCAACAAAAGGGGTAAAGGTATAGTGGACAAAGACAACTAATCCTAGTCACCACTATGAAGACCCCTTGCTTCCCTACGTTAATTTTATTAATATATAATACAAAACGGAGTTTAGTCGGTGTCCTTAACCCAAAAAATACGAACTCAATAATACTAAGCTATTATTGAGACTTTAGTACACGCACGTACCAAAGTACGTACAAAATTTTTCACTTACTATGTGAACTTAAACAGTCTATAACTTGTAATATCTAATGACTGAGTTACCCTATGCTTGATTTATGTGTCTTGAACTGTAACACGTGTTACATTCAATTTTGTGTTACATTAATATGGTTCTAAAAACCGTACACGTATACGCAATTAGAAACCTACATACTTAGGTACGTCCCGTTCCATACTGTACCGTACTTGCGCGTCCTGAACGTGTACTGATAACGTACGTACCCGTCCCTATACTGTCCTTGATGTGTCCCTGAACGTCCCGTACTACCCTATCTTTATCGTACCTAGTACCACTATCGCTACTTATCGACGGTTTCCCCCTATAATGAAGCTAACATTAACGTTCTTCCCTATGAAATTCATACTTAACACCCTTCTATATGATGTGATATGCCCTTACTACATACCCCCTTCATACTTCATACATACGATTTAACGCCTTTAGACCTATTAGGGTAGGTAAACACGTGAAAAGCCCATTCGACCCCATTAAGTAAGTATATATATAGTACATTATCGCCCGAAGTACGCGTCCCTAGACCAAAAATCACGTACTGAATAAATTCTACGTATTATTCTGTTTTAATATCATTAACTGTTATAATGACAGACTAAACTCATTTTTGTCCAAAACTAATTTATTTTGTATCCAAAACTAGAAAGATAATGACCTAGGTGTTACACGTGTAACATTTAATGAAAAACTTTTCTAAGAAAAAGCGATTCTATACGTTAACTTAATCAATATATAATACATTCAGAAGTTTTGTCCGTGTCTTAAACCTAAAAATTAAGAACTGAATAATACTGGACTCTTATTTATTTTGAATCGCATCTAATTGGTTTTTTATCCGAGTTATATATTCAAGTTGTTCAACAGCGTTTTTCTCAAGCAGATTTACTTTTAATCGAATATATTTCTGGATCTCTTTATCCTCCGCTATCATCTTTATCCATTTATCATCTTTCAGATCCTCATCTATATTTTTAGTGTAAAATGAGAGAGTAAAATAGTCTAAGGGGTCAGCTTTATTCTGTACTTCATTGATCAGATTACGTGTATTTTGCGTCATAAATTCTTGAATTCTAGCAAAACTTCGAAAGCTTTCAAAGACATCTCTGAGATTTTTTATTGCCCGTTCTTTATTTCCAGTCTTACAGATATGTTCCCACTTGCCAAATACTAAAGACCATAAACTTTTTTGATTATATGCAATTTTCTCTATTTTATTATTTACCCCTCTAAAAATTAGATAGAAAAGAAGCCCCTCTATTGTTAGGGAATAGATGTGCTTATCTTTCCCTCCTTTCTCAGAAGCTTCTGTCCTTATTTGTTGAATATATTTGTGTTTTTCCATTTTTAATTTCTTAAAATGTTCAAAAACTGTGTGATAGTCTTTATCAATTATTTTTGTTACTTCGTATTGACTTGCGTCGCCTTTTTCTGCTAGTGCTTCTAGGATGTCTAAGTCTGTCTGAATCCATCTTTTGTCTGACATTTTTATTTCACTGGTTAAATATTTTGAAAAAACATAATATGGGAATATAAATAATATATGGGAAAAAACCATATATAAACTGTTTACTCAAGTAGATTTGAGAAAATGAAAACCTTAACAATTTCGACTCGAATCACAGAACCTTTTGCGAAATTATTAAAAAAAATATTTAGAAATGAACACCCATGTGACAGTAGCTGACCTCATTCGTGATGCAATACGAGAAAAAATCCGTCAAGACACTCCTGAACTCTACAATCATTTATTTGAGAACCCTCATAATGAAAGTAAATAAGTCAACGATTTCTCATAGTGAACAGTACTCTTCTAAAAATCCTAGAAGTAATAATGTATACTCCAATAGTAATAGAGATGATCTGTTTTATGTTCGTTATCAAGATCATGTGTTTTTTAAAAATGCTGATTCTCAGTTATTCAATCCTGTAGTTAGAGAATGTTGTGGTTGGAAAGTAAGGGAGAACGATATAGAAATTTGTATTCTCTTTGATAGAAGTGTAAAGCCTCTTCCTTATGAAAAAAACTCAGTTAAGGAAACAGGATTATGTATTTTAAAAAATGATATTTTGGAGATTAAAAAAATTGTTTGATTTACCTCAACTTTTTTTCAATGTTTTGATAGAGTTTTATATCATTTCGAAGTTCTTTGAAATTTCGTATTCTGCTCAATACCATTTTAAAACTTTCAGCTTTCTCTCCAGTTTCAAGCCAATTATTCAGAATTTTACGTTCAAGTTCTGTAAAAATATAGGATCTCAATGTGAACACAGTAAAGTAACAGTTGTAGATACTATTAAATATTCAAGGTAACTATAACAGTTAATACTAAAAATAAGGAAAAGACAATGCAAACTATTGAAGACATCGAAAAGAAAAAACAGACAGTAGACATTCAAGACTTGGTTATAATAAAAAAGAGCCCAAGAGGTCGAAAGTTAAAACAGTCAATAGCATTGAGAATACCTAAAGACCTTTCTTCTGGAGATAAGGCAGTTTGTAAATATGTTTGTGATTCTCTCTGTTGGAAAAAACAAGAACTGATCTATTTCACTTTCAAAAATAAAACAGTGTTCAAACTAGCGACACATCTATTTAGACATGCTACTGCAAGCCCAAATACACTATATCAGTACATTTATGGTGTTCACAGGTTTTTCAAGTGGTTTAAACAAGAACCTGATCTCATTATTCAACAATGTTTGAAAACTAGAACAGTTGATAATATCATAGAGGAATTGGATAAATTCATTGGAGATCTTAAAGCTCAAGGATTAGCTGATAACACTATTTCCAATTATGTCAAGAGTGTACGGATGCTATTCAAAGTAAACGGTATCACAGTAACCCTGCCATTCAAGATTAGTAGAAGAACAAGATATAGCGATAGAGCACCGACACAAAAAGAACTTGAGAAAACCATTGATTTAGCAGAGCTTAGAGAGAAAGTCATCATTTCTATTATGGCACTTTCAGGATTGAGGATTGGTACGCTTGTTCATTTGAAGTATAAGCATGTCAAAAAAGACCTTGAAAATGGAATTGTACCTATTCACATTCATATAGAAAGAGACATCACCAAAGGAAAATATCAAGACTATGACACCTTCATTGGACTTGAAGCAGTGGAATATCTCAGAGCTTATCTAGATTCAAGGAGACAAGGCACAGAGCATTTACAACCAGAAAAGATCCATGACGAATCTCCTCTCATACGAAACAAAAATTCACCCAAAGTCAAACCTATCACAGAATCAGGTGTTCATCGGTTAATCCACAAATTATATGCTCAAGCAGGACTCATTGATCTGAGTAAAAAGAAGAGAAGATATCAACTCAGAGCTCACTCCATCAGAAAATTCTTCAGAACACAACTTGGATCTCAAAGTACAATCCCAACTGATTACATCGAATACATGATGGGACACAGAATCAGCGTTTATAATGATATACGAATGAAAGGAATAGAATTCCTACGGACAAAATACGTAACTGCAGAGTTAACGATAAAAAAGAAGATTAAAACTGACATCTACGACGTTTTAGATGACATATTGAAAAGCAAAGGCATTGACTACAATAAAGACATGCTTAGAAAAGCAATCGTAAAACCCCACAAAACCATTTGTGAGCCAATAGATCTTGAAGAGCAAAGAAAATCTTTGATCCGAGACAAATTCATGGAAATGATAAGAGAAGAACTTCTCCAACCAAGTCTTAAAGAAAGATAAACGCAATAACACACAAAACGGTAACCACATAGCACCGTATGGTAACCCCCCGACTACCAGCTATTCAATATTAGATATGCCCTAATTGGGTTAGTTTTTCCCCGCATTTTTTGCAATATTTTGCTCCTATCTTGTTTAATGTCTTACATTTCTCACATTCTGTTCTAAGCTTCTCTCCGCATTGATCACATACTAAGGCATCTGAGTCAGCAGAATTCTTACATTTCGGACAGAAGTTTACATTGTTATTATTATTAAAATAGGATCTTGAAGGGGCTTCGTTGTACACCTTTTCCTCACTTAACGCTTCAAGGAACTTTTCTGCGATCCTTACAATATCTGGTTCTCCACGTTTAGCCTTCAAAATCTGCAAGACACGCTTAAACTCGTCTTCTACATCCGTTTTAGGAGATAAACTAAGAAACACAAGTCCTTTCATATAGGCTTCTCTAAGTTGGTTAAGGGTTGGCTTGAAATAGGCAGATTCTGACCCTGGAAGCGTGTGACCCATCATGTACTCAGTAAATGTTCTTGATACGCCTGCTACTTCCATCTGTGTTTTGAAGAATTTTCTAAAGCTGTGAGGTCGAAGTTTAGAGCGTTTCTCTCCTTTTTTAACCAAACCAGCCTTAAGCAAAGGATCTCTTATTCTTCGATAAATTGCTTGTGCTCTTACACCTTTAACATCTTTAGAAACTTCATCTCTTATCAAAGGACTTTTATCGGTTAATATTTCTCCTGGTATATTTTCCGTACCCAGCTTTCTTGCTTTCAGATATGCTTTAAGAAGATGTATAGCATCTGGACCAAGAAAAGTATCAAAGCTTTTCACTCTGTCTTTGGTTATTTTTGCATCTACATGAACTCTAAGAGGGGCTTCCTCTTTATCTAAACCCTCTTTAACATGACCATAAGTCAGACTAGCCAAAGTTCCAATCCTCATACCACTTTGCGCCAGAATTGCTATCATCACCTTTGATCCAAGATTTGCCACTTCCATGAGTTTACAAAGTTCCTCTTGAGTAATCGCACGATCCTCGTAAGTAACCCATCTCTTAATCCTACCAATTCGTATGTGCACCCCATTGTGCTTAAAGAAACTTTTCAAAGCAAAAGAATAAGTGGAAACCGTTCCCCTTGCTCGATGATCGTCCATTGTGAAAGCCTTGATCTTCTCAGCGAATTCACGTCTCGCACTCTCAGATGCTCGGCATGCTGAAATCAGCTCATCAGGATTCTCATCCATGAAACGACAAAACTTCTCTAAGATCCAGAGATAAAGCTGCTTGGTTCCGCTACTTCCAGTTGATTCAAAAGAGAGATTCAACAACCAACGGCTAACAGACTCATATTCTTCCAAGGATCTTGTTTCTATCATCATTTCAGACTCTTACCCACTAGATAAATAGTTAAAAGAGCCCCCAGACCGCGATATACAAAGCTTTTAAACCCGCCTATCAAATACTGGTAAAGTATTAGGGTGATGTTAGCATGGTTGAGTGGATCTGTCTAAAATGTGATTATCGATGGAAAAATGAAGACCCAGTTGAGCCAAGAGAATGCCCAAAGTGTGGAGCTCAAACAATATTTG
>JAUVYS010000108.1 GCA_030602965.1 Candidatus Bathyarchaeota archaeon
CGCGTTTTTTCATGTATTGCACCAACCTTCACCCAACCTTTATCCTCTAAGAAACTTTGAACTCGTTCTAAGCATTCTGTTGGAATAGGAATTATTCTCCCCCACCGACCCACTTCAATTTCTATTTGGTCTTCACTCAAACTTTTTATCGTAAACTCAGAACGGTTCGAGGGCGTTTTAAGAACGTCTCCGGGATTGAGCATTTTTAAAGTCTTTTCAATAACATTCTCTTCACTCATTTCTTCCTCCATTATTAGTAAACTATCATCAGAGATAAAATTATTGTGTGAAGTAATGATGGTCTCCAAAAATAGATTCGTACGCGCGAGATCTTTTATGCATAAACATAGTAAATGTTATACTGGACATGGAAGTCTGCTTTTCGTTTCCAGCCTAAGAAGCTGAACATGTTGTGCCCCCAAACCAAAATCTGCAGAGGCTGCCTTTCTCTAATGAAATAAGATTATCGCGTATGCGATTTTACAACGATCTTAATGGAGAACTATAAGTGATCACTACTGGATTGATCTTTAGACGAAAAAATACACTCGTAAAGGCACATTGAATTAGAAATAGATGTGATCACCTGCTCGAAAAAGATAACCAGATGAGCTAAAGATAACTGGATGAAATAGATCTTAAGATAGGAATAAATGCTGAAAACCAAGGGAAAAGTGCAGTTTCTCCCTTATTATATTATATACATATACAATCACAACGGGGCTCAAAATATCTCCCGTTGGCTGGTGGTAAAGATTACTTAGGTAACCTTTACTCGTCGAAATCCAGATGGATAGAGATAATCCTAAGATCCTAGGATCTTAAGGATAAAAAACACGGTTTATTACAGAAAATACGTAGAACACTGAGAAGAATTCATTAGATTCTAAGATATTTGAAGCCATTCAGACAATTTCTCCGAATCCTAAGATAATTGGATCAAACACTCGGATAGAACATGGAGATATCCAGATACCTGGATAGTCTGATGAAGATATCCAGATAACCCGATGAGATATCTGGATAATAAGCAGAGATATTTGGAGATATCGAGATAGTTTTTAGAGATAACCAGATGGTTTCTTGAGATATCGAGATAGTTTTTAGAGATAACCAGATGGTTTCTTGAGATATCGAGATAGTTTTTAGAGATAACCGGAGATCTTAAGATGGGGTTTAGGAATCAGAGGATAATACTTATAGATTCTAAAATGCTACCTGACGAAGCTTTTCTTTCCACTTGGACATCTACAGTGAAGGGTATTCCTAATGATCGTGCGCACAGATAATGATGAAAAGTAGTTGATGAAACCAAAAAAATTTGAGTTACTGATGTTCTGTGTGATTTCGCTTAGAGGCATAGTATTTTAATAAATAACTAAAAGTTATGTAATATCAATTTAAATTATCATTCGTTCATTTGAAGTGGTAGAGCGCTTGCGCAGATGATTCTCTTTTCTTGTTCCTGCTAATGCTTTATAGCAGACGACAACGATAGTGGGTTAAAGTCTTCTTTATTTTGCTGATTTATGCAGCAGATATTGTTGTACTTTTCTACCGAGATATGATGGCTATTGATAAATTCATCAAGTACATGTACAGCGTTGATCAAAAAGAGTGGGTTGTATTAGGAATAGGAACTGATTAGATGCAAGACTCATTATGGTTTGGAAGGGGTAGGCACCCCGGCAAACGCATTTCATACTCAGAGAAGAGGGGTATTGAGTATCTTGCGAGGATCTCTGTAAAACACGAAATAGATCCTGATGAGTTTTTTGCGTGTCTAATTGATGCTTGGCAGAACGAGAAATCTGAATGCGAAGGCTTGATGATAGAGTGTCGTGAGAAGACGAATGATCGAGGCATTTTCCTCTTAACTAAAGAAGATGGGTGGGTTGCACAATTTCCCTTGGCAGAGCACGTTCTCATGGAAGCCAATCCGCTGAAAGAATTCACAAACAAGATGTTACTCAGAGCACAGCGTCTTGCAGAGAGTAAACCGGCGCGTTTAAAGATCGAGGATCTGAGTGCAGGAAGGAAACATGTTACAGTGAAGGCAAGAGTTCTAAAGATGTCAAAACCTAAATTAGTGTCCACAAGATTTGGTACTCAAGCTTATGTTTCCAACATAATAATTGGTGACAATACCGAGACCATTGAGCTGAGCTTATGGAATAACCAGGCCAATGCCATCTCTGTAGGGGACGTCATACAGATTGACAATGGTTATGTCGCTAGTTTCAGAGGTAAAAGACAGCTGAGAATAGGAAGACGTGGAGAAATAGATGTCGTCAAGGATTCAGACTTTCCATTAATAGAACAGCTAAAGACCACATAATCTTCAACAGACGAGCACGAACAGTACAAGAACAGAAAAAAAGAATTTAAAAAAATCGACCATATCATTAATCTGGAAAATGCTAAAAAAACATAGTCACTCTGAGGGTCATCGTCAGCTCAATCAGAGTCAGTCCTTCTATAAATGTCATCAATCATTATGTTTAGTTCATCAATCGATGGGAAACAGAAATGGAAAAGCTTGAAAAGATTTCTAATGAGATTAAGAAGAAATACAAAGACAAGCCTAAAGAGAATAACGCTTGGTTTTTTTGGAGTAAAAATCGAGCTGAAAAAAGGGAGTTACATAATGCAGATTTTTATATTCCTATTAAATGGCGTCCAAATCAGCAGAGCTGGGCACGAATTATGTTTGTGGCTCCCAATCCTTCTACTGGCAGGTATGACGATAAGTCCAAAAATAACTCTCTTAAAAAATTTTTAGAGATATTAACAAAGTATGGTTTTGCTAGAAGGGTTAATCAGATCATAAACAATATTCACATCTACTATGAAGGATGTTTTCTTACAGATTTAATTAAAATCAGACTCAAAAACCCTAATGATAAGGAACGCAATGACCTATTTAATAAACCTGAATGGGCGGATTATATTAAGAGGGAGGTTGAAATTGTCGATCCCCTATTGATTGTTGCTTTAGGCAAATACGCCTACATTAAGTTAAAAGGAATGAAGAAACTGGATAGACAGATAGATCATATTTATCATTACGGAATCTTTGGCTTCCCTAATCAAAAGAAAAGAGAAAAAAAGCTTGATCAACAAATGAAAAGAATTAAAAAAACATACAATTCTCTGTGTTAAAATGAAAGCAAAAACATTATATTAATTGGAAAAATTAACTTCCTACGTGAGTAGATCATTTTCATTTATTTAATAACCTTCACCACCACTAATAGAGAAGTTAAAATCAGGTAAAAACAACAAAAAATGAAAATGTATAAAATAACAGTTCACTATAGATAATTTGATAATAAATAATTGTATTATCTCGGTTGATCAACGATGGAAATTGAAATAAATTTTTTAGAGCAGCCAAAACTAAGGAGACCTTATCTTATTAGTGGGCTTCCTGGGATTGCATATGTCGGTAAACTATCAGTTGATCATTTGATAAAGGAATTGAAAGCTAAAGTATTTGCTGAAATTTATAGTAAATTCTTTCCGCCCTATGTTTTAATTGAAGAAAATGGACTTGTTGAACTATTAAAAAATGAATTATATTATTGGAAAAATAACGTTTCTGAAAGGGACCTTATTTTCTTTACTGGTAATGCACAAGCTACAACACCTGAGGGACAATATCTAATTGCAGATAAGGTATTGGATACAGTCTTAGAATTAGGTTGTGAACGAGTCTATTCTATCGCTGCATCTTTAACTGGAAAAACAAATAAAAAAGCCAGGGTTTTTGGTGCTGTAACAGATTTGAAATTGATTAGCGAGATGAAAAAACACAAGGTCATTATGATGGAAAAAGGAATTATTGGGGGTGCCAATGGACTAATGCTGGGATTAGCCAAAACTAGGAATATTCCAGGCCTTTGTTTACTTGGTGAAACTCAGGGCTTTAGAACTGCTTCTGGAGAGTTTTTGGTTGATGCAAATGCTGTAAGAGCGGTTCTTCAAGTTCTTATAAAGACATTGGACATAAATGTAGATTTATCACCTCTAGATGAAGAAGTTGAATACATGAAGAATACCATTAAGAAAATTGCTGAAATGGAAGACTATATTATTAAAAAACAGCGTGAAGCCGCGTCAAGAGGATACAAAAATTATATTACGTGATTATGATAAATTCGCGCGTACTTGGAGAAGTTGTAAATATTGTTTTTCTGACTTATTCCTTTTTGATTAGTAAGAGACAAGATATATGTTTGCACATTTAAAATTATGTGGGAGATTTGAGTTTTTCACTCAGTATCTTTTCTTCCATGTACATTAGTAATCCGACTCTGCGTTCCCACTTGCTGAAGAAACGGTATTGTGCTACCATGATATATATGCTATAAATCAAAAATGATGTTACAAGAACTATTAAGAGAAGGTCCGTGACCCCCAGAGTCCCCATTCTTATGTCTCGTAAGAAACGAAGAACAAAGATGCCAATATTGTTCCAGAGACAAAATATTATTTGATTTGTAGCTTTAAAAGAGTGTCTCGAGTCAAGCAAAATAGCATTGCGTGTCAAACTTTTTTAGCTAGAAACCTTAGAAAAACATGGTATAAAAAAATTGTAAAAGAATGTAATTTATTAAACATCATTAAAAATAAGATTTTATTATTAAATCATGATAATAAGCGCCAATAAGGGTTCAAATTATGCCCAAATTTATAGTTTTAGAGATCATTAAACAGGATCCGGAAAAATACAGGCTATTTCTCAAGAAGCGAGGAAAGTCTCAAAAATTAATTAACGATTTTATTGAATACGAGTCAAAATATAAGAAGATATTAAGACAGACTCAGCTGAAAAGAGCTGAATTAAATAAACTAACTAAAGAGATAAAAAAGAAGCTAGTTCAGGTTGGACAATTAATAGAGAAAGGAAAGAGTTTAAAACAAGAGATAAAAAATCTACTTAATCAATTTGTTGATTCAAGTGTATTTAAAAAGAGTCTACAAAATAAGATAATCGCATATCAAAAATTATTTCAAAATTTAAGTGAAAATCAAATTGAGTCAATAGATTACATTAAAAAGT
>JAUVYS010000064.1 GCA_030602965.1 Candidatus Bathyarchaeota archaeon
AATGAGTAGGACCAGAATCAACTTCTTCATCAAAAGATTCAAGAGGTTTAGGTGGACGGAAAGATAAGATCAAATTATGAGTCTTATATTCACCCACACCGTGTATGGGTTCTGTAACTAAGTCAGAATATTTATAGAGACCATGGTATGGTTGAACGATATAATTTTGATTTTTTAGACGTCTAAGAGTCCCTCGCACTGTTTTGGGTTTTTCTTTGATATGAGAAGCAAGTTGTTTTGGTGTAAAGATCTCATTTTTATTCTTCTTCAAGAATTGTAAGAGTTTTTCTTTCACTGTTTTTCTCTTTTTATTACCAGTATAAGTTACATTATTATTGTCACTTAGATTTCTCAGATTGTGATTTTTCAGATCTTTTCTATAAACTCTTGAATTCATCTTGTTCATCACTTTGTGCTCTTGCGATTCTTATGATAAACTAAAAGTTCTGGTGCTTCACGGTTGATTTTTTCTCGTAATGCTGCCCTAACAAACTCGCTTTTACTAATGTATGTGCCCTTCTTGATCAGGTGGGTTAGAACCTTCTCAAGTGGGATGGGCATTCTAATTCCAACATAAGCGCCGTTTTTTTGTTTTACCAATGATTTATCCCCGCAAAACAGTTATATTTTAGTTAGAAAATAATTTTTTGTTACCTAAAGAGGGTGACATAATGGGGGGAAAATGGTATGATAAAAGACAGAGAGAATTCAAGGAACGGGAGTCATTTAAGAAACGGATTAGACGGTTACGAGAAGACCTCATAGAACTACCATCATTTCAAGATCTTAAAGAATTAGACTTTAGTCCACGCATTGATCAATTTATGAAATTACCACCAGCTCAATTAAATAGAATTCTCGGCTTTGACAAAACAGGTAAAAAAATTATAGACAAAAAAGCTTATGGGGAAGCTTGTCATCTTGCTGATTTTTTTTCAAATCATGTTGGTACAGTAGCAGGGCTTATAAGAGAAATAGACCGTTTGTATGGTGAAATCGCAGAGCAGAAAAAAATCATCGAACATCTCGAGAAAATCATAGAGAAAAAAACAGGCGTAAGTGCTTCTGTCAAAATAGAACCAGGTCTCATATTCGAACCCTACCCTCATATGCTATATTTAACGGAACAATTCATTTGTCCCAAGTGTAAAAAGTCGGGGTTTCCTGTTCATTGGAAAGGATCATCAAGCGTACCAGCGCGATGGTTGTGGCTTCACTTTGACGAACCTGAGGAAATGTTAGAATACTCTTGGAAGAAGCCTAAGATAAAAACTCACATTATAAAGAAGGGAGGATTAGGAAATTGGTGGAAACGGAATACATACCAGGAAGAATATAGTGCTTGTTTTTTATTCTGTGGAAAAGGTAGTAAAATTCAAAACTCATTCTTGATTGAAGAAGGGCTTAAATGGACCTCAAAGGTCAAAGTTGATCTCTGGAATCGGAACACTAAAGAATAGAAAAAAGACCTGACACATAGCAATCTCAGAACAAAACTCATCAAAAATTGTAGGAAAAAAAGAATAACCCCCTTTAGATCTTTTCTAATTTTTGTTAATATTCTTTTAATAGATTAAAAAACACATAATAAGAAAGTTATCATAAAGTAAAGGACGAAGAGGATAATGTCGGAGTATGATTTTCCTTACGAGTTTGCAGAACTTTTAAAAGATGATCGGATTTCCTTCGTTAAAATAAGAGTGAGTGGTAAGAGTTCTTGCTGTACTATACCTAAAAGATGGTTGCCTAAGTTAGGATGGAAAGTAGGAGACCTCATAAAAATCAAGCGTATAGGTCACAAGGTAGTCTTGGAGAGAGTTGAATTAGCACGTCTTTCAAATACTTATGATAAGTGAAAAATAACAAACAATGTTAACTGGGGGCGAAAACTTCGATTGAAAATTGTGTTTTTTTCGTGATTTGCGAAAGTTTTTCTTGTTTTAGCAAATATTTTGGTCCATAGAGTGTCTGAAAACACCCTAAAAACACCTGTTAAAAGCATGTTTTAGACCATTTATAGCGTATTTAGAGCTTTTTACGAAGGGATTGTATGGGAGTTTCAGATAGTTAGGAAAGTTTTTACATTTATTTTGATTTGTTTTAATAAAGATTAATCGCGTGCCTGAAATCAACCGCATAGACCACCAAGTAGTCGTAGAGAGAGTCGAATTACCAGGTCTTTCAAATAGTTATGATAAGTGAAAAAGGACAATCAATGTCCTCTGGGGGCGAAAACTTCGATTAAAAATGAGGGTTTTTTTCGTGATTTACGAAAGTTTTTCTTGTTTTAGCTAATATTTCTTGTCTGATAAAGGACAAAAACGCATCAAAAATGTCAGTTTTTAGCGTGTTTTGGACGGTTTGAAGCGTGTTTGAGGTCGGTTTGAAAGGGTTTGTGGAGGGTTTTAGATGGTTAGGAGAGCTTTTTAGTGATTTTGAAATGTTTTTGCTGTAAATTTATAGATGTACCCTTTTATTGCGTATCCGAATTTTACATTAGGGCAGTTTTTTTTCTTAACTTTTTATATTAACAAAATTATTATTCGTTTCGAGAGGAAAATTTTTGGAAAAAGAGATCAATTTTGAAGACAAGCTTTGGAAAGCAGCTGATAAACTTCGAAGTAACATGGATGCAGCTGAGTACAAACATGTTGTTCTCGGGCTGATTTTTCTCAAATATATCTCTGATGCTTTTAATGAACTGCATATGAAGCTTACATCTGAAAAAGCTAAAGGTGCTGATCCGGAAGATTCAGATGAATACTTAGCGAATAATGTTTTTTGGGTTCCGAAAGAAGCGCGATGGGACTTTTTACAAAAAAACGCGAAACAACCCACCATCGGCAAGTATGTTGATGATGCCATGATGGCTATTGAACGAGACAACCCTTCACTAAAAGGCGTCTTACCGAAAGAGTATGCAAGACCAGCTTTAGATAAAGAACGACTTGGGGAGATAATCGATTTAATTGGAACCATCGGGTTGGGAGATATTGAAAGCCAGAAGAAAGATGTCTTGGGCAGAGTGTATGAGTATTTTCTTGGACAATTTGCAAGTGCAGAGGGAAAGAAGGGTGGACAATTCTATACTCCCAGATGTATCGTCAAACTGCTTATCGAAATGCTTGAACCCTTTAAAGGCCGAGTATTTGATCCATGTTGCGGTTCCGGTGGCATGTTTGTTCAGAGTGAAAAGTTTGTGCAAGCACATGGTGGAAAAATAGGCGATGTCTCAATCTACGGGCAGGAGTCAAACAGAACGACATGGCGGCTTTGTAAGATGAATCTCGCTATCCGTGGTATTTATGGAAACATTCAATGGGGAGATAGCTTCCACGAAGATTTGCAAAAAGATCTGAAAGCAGATTTCATCCTTGCGAATCCACCATTCAATGACAGCGATTGGAGAGGGGAACTTCTCAGAGGTGATATTAGATGGAAGTATGGAGATCCACCTACGAGCAACGCGAATTTTGCATGGATGCAACACTTCATCCACCACTTAGCACCAGCAGGTATCGCTGGTTTTGTCTTATCAAATGGGTCAATGTCCTCAAAAACCTCTGGTGAAGGTGACATCAGAGAAAAGATCGTTGAAGCTGATTTAGTGGATTGTATGATAGCATTACCCTCTCAACTGTTCTATAACACTCCAATTCCAGCCTGTCTATGGTTTATATCCAGGGATAAAAAAAATTTAAGGTACAAAGATAGACGAGGTAAAGTTCTATTCATTAACGCTCGAGAAATGGGTGAAATGATAGATAGAAGGCACCGAGAATTAACAGACGAAAATATTCAAAAGATTTCATCAACTTATCATGCCTGGAGAGGAGAGACTGGAGGATATGAGGATATTAAAGGCTTCTGTAAATCAACTACATTGGAAGAAATTAAACAACAAGGATACATTCTGACGCCAGGACGCTATGTTGGAATCAAAATAATGGAGGAAAACGAAGAAGAATTTCAAGAAAAAATGAAGAACCTTACTTCAGAATTTGGAAAGCAACTTCAGAAATCTAAGGAACTTGAAGAAGAGATTAAAAAGAATCTTGAGAGAATAGGATTTGAAATCTAAAAATCAATTTCAAGAAACTGAATTAAGGAAAATTCCTAACGATTGGCAATTCAAATCTATTGAAAACGTTTGTAAACTTGTTAAAAAAATACATGTTCATAACAATAATAAAATTCGACCTTATATTGGACTTGAAAACGTTGAAGAAGGAACATTAAGATTAGATTCTATAAGTACGAATAAGTCTGTTAAAAGTTCAAAATACATGTTCAAAAAAGGCCAGATTTTATTCGGAAAACTGAGACCCTATTTTAGAAAAGTAATACGACCCAATTTCGATGGTGTTTGCTCAACTGAAATCTGGGTAATAGATTCTAAACCAGGTTTTAATAATGCATTTTTGTTCTATTTCTTTGCTAATCAGGATTTCGTTAAAGAAGCAACTAATTCTTCTACTGGAACAAGGATGCCTCGAGCATCTTGGGATTATTTATCAAAATTAAAAAAACCTTTTCCTCCTCCTAAAGAGCAAGATGTAATCGCCTCGATACTTAGTGGATTCGATAATAAAATCAAACTTAATATTCAGATGAACTCAACATTAGAAGCAATGTGTAAAAATGTCTTCAAAAAGTGGTTTGTTGATTTTGATTTTCCAACAGAAGACGGAAAACCGTATCAAAAAAGTGGGGGAGAAATGGCTGATTCCGAATTAGGAAAAATTCCAAATGGATGGAAAGTCAAGACGCTCGGTAAATTGATTAAATTCATAAAAGGCAAAAAACCAGAAGTTGTATCAGAAAAATCATTTAAGAAATCCAAACCTCTTATCTTAATTAGTGTTCTAAATGGAGGAAAGCCAATTTATGCAAATCCGAAAGGGATGACAAATGTAAATAGTCATGAGCCAATAATGGTTATGGATGGTGCAAGTTCAGGTAGAATTGAAATTGGATATAATGGGATAGTTGGTTCTACTTTAGCAAAGATTTCAATAACAACTTCTGAGATATCATCTTTTTATTTGTATTATTTTCTAAAAAATATTGAAAATGAAATTATGCAAAATACAACAGGGACATCAATTCCACATGCAGATAAAGATATGATTTATGATTGGTTAATTGCTGTACCTTCTCAGACAATTCAGCAAGAATTTGATGAAATAACAAAAAAAATATTCGAAAAAATAATGTTAAACGGGAAAGAAATATTCGTTCTTTCCGAAATTCGAGATTCACTTCTACCCAAATTAATTCTTGGAAGAATTAGAGTAAATACTTTATAATAATATAAGATGTCCAAAAATGAAAAAATTTTTTTTTGAATCAGAAGTAGAAGAAGCAGTTCTTGAGATTCTAAAAGAGATTGGTTATCATGTACTTTATGGTCCCGATGTGGCTCCTTATGGATTATTTTCTGAGAGGAAGAGTTTTTCAGATGTCATTTTATTGGAAAGGCTACAGAATAAAATCGATCAATTAAACTCAGAAATACCTTTAGAATCAAGAGAAGAAGCGATAAAGACCTTATTAAAAGTCGAAAGTCCGAAACTAATCAATAATAATTTTTCATTTCATCGGATGCTTGTGGATGGTATCGATGTTGAATATATGAGAGAAGATGGGACAATATCGGGAGACAAGGTTTGGCTTTTTGATTATGAAAATCCCGAGAATAATGAGTTTTTAGCTGTCAATCAATTTACAGTGATAGAAAATGAGAATAATCGGAGACCTGACATCGTTGTTTTCATTAACGGTCTACCGTTAGCTGTTATTGAGTTAAAGAATCCAGTTGATGAAAAAGCGACAATATGGACAGCGTTTAATCAACTTGAGACGTATAAACACCAGATTTCTTCATTGTTTCGTTACAACGAAGTGTTAGTCATCAGTGATGGTTTAGAAGCGAGAGCTGGAACTATTACGTCAAGTAAAGAGTGGTTTAAGCCCTGGAAGACAATTAAGCCTGATGAATCAGTTCCCTCAACGAGGCTTGAACTTGAAGTGCTTCTTAAAGGCATATTTGATAAACAGGTTTTTCTCGATTTAATTCGGCATTTTATTGTTTTTGAAAAGGAGAAGGCGATTAAGAAGAAAATTGCTATGTATCATCAATACCATGCTGTCAATAAAGCGGTGAATGCGACAATAAATGCTTCGAGTGTTGGAGGCGATAAGCGATCTGGTGTAGTATGGCATACTCAAGGCTCTGGAAAGAGCTTAATAATGGTATTTTATACGGGAAAACTTGTTTTAAAATTAGATAATCCTACGATTGTGGTGCTTACTGATCGAAATGATCTTGACGATCAGCTATTTGGTACGTTCAGTCGGTGTCATGAATTACTTCGACAAAGTCCCATTCAAGCGGAGTCAAGAGAGCAACTTCGAGAATTGTTGGCAGTCGCTTCCGGCGGGATCGTGTTTACGACTATCCAGAAGTTTTTCCCTGAAGAGAAAGGTGGTCAGTATCCTTTACTCTCGGAGAGAAGAAACATTGTTGTCATTGCTGATGAAGCTCATCGAAGCCAGTACGATTTTATCGATGGGTTTGCAAGGCACATGAGAGACGCATTGCCCAACGCGACATTCATTGGGTTTACTGGCACACCAATTGAAAAAGCGGATCGCAGCACACCAGCTGTATTCGGAGATTACGTGGATATTTATGATATTAGTCAGGCTGTTGAAGATGGAGCAACTGTGAGGATCTATTATGAAAGCCGATTGGCGAAATTGGATCTGAAGCCTGAGGAGAGACCGAAAATTGACCCGGATTTTGAAGAAGTCACCGAAGGAGAAGAGATTGAACGGAAAGAAAAATTGAAGAGTAAGTGGGCAAGGCAAGAGGCGCTCGTGGGAAGTGAAAGCCGCATCAAACGGGTGGCTAAGGATCTTGTTGATCATTTCGAGAAACGATTGGACGTTCTCGATGGCAAAGCTATGGTCGTTTGTATGAGCAGACGTATTTGTGTTGATCTTCATAATGAGATCATCAAATTGAACCCGGAATGGCACGATGAAAAAGACGATCAAGGCTTCCTCAAAGTTGTCATGACAGGATCCGCGAGTGAGCCCGCGAGCCGGCCGCCCC
>JAUVYS010000153.1 GCA_030602965.1 Candidatus Bathyarchaeota archaeon
TTAATCATATCGAGTCGATAACACTTAACCCCGAAACTTGATCCGATTTCTTAAAACGTATTGTAATTATCGTCGATTTATTTCAAAGATATTTCAGATTAGATGTTTCACACATGAAATGACTTATCTATAAAATAATGACTTGTCTCTGATTACGCTAAGGGAAACCTCAGAGTGACTCTTGTTTTAATAGATTTGTATAAAAGTAATCGGAAATGGAGACATCGCCCGATAAAGCACTTACCCCCGCGCTTCCCTCTTTTTTTGGTTAAATAATCAATGTTTAAGCTATCGATCGTTTTCGGTGGCGAAGCAATTAAAAGAGATGACCTTTCTTTCCAACTGTTTGATTGATCATTGGTTAGCGATTTTTTCTTCTTTCTTCATCTGCTTTCCATATTCTTCTTCGAAAGTCATCAAAACGATATGGCATTCTGAAATATCTCTCCATTATTTTTGAAGCATTCTCATCGGCTTCTTTTTCATTAGCACCGATTGTATGATATAACTCATGAAGAAATGAGAATATTATATTATAAGTTGGATCTTTTGTTTTACCTTCTTTTTTCCATTCTGAGATTTGCTCTACCATATTCTTTCGATAAATAACAATTAATGGTGATCCGTTTATGATATGTGCTTTAATGGCTTCTTCAATTTTTGTTCCCTCTGCTTTTTCTAATATCAATTCAGCCATATGATCATTTTCTGGTTGAAGTGTTAAATTACCCATTATTTGTTTTGCTTCAGAAGGAGGAATATACGAAGGAGAGACTCTTTCTATTCCAGAAATTTGATCGTCAAATAGTAATCTTGCTTGTGAAACATCTTTTCCCTCATAATTATGAAACAATTTTTTTGAAAGCTCAAATAATTTAAACGGATCACCTTTTGTAGAAACAACTTCATTCACCAAAATCTGGAGTCTTCCTACTTTACCATGAACTTTTTCCAGATGTTTTTCGTATTTGTATCGTCTAATTTTTTTCTTGCACAATTTACAATAAACAAATCTTTCTTTTGGCAATTTAATTACCCAATATATATTCAAGGGAAAATGTTCTTATCATTAATTAATTCTTAATTAATTGAGGCAGGAAGATCGATACTTTAAGGGCCTTATGGAAGGGTTTGGGGTCGATTAAATCGACGAATAGAATCTTGACTAATAAAACAATCATTTTGTTAAAAACATGTTTCCATTTTAAAAAACCCATAATATATTTGATTTCTTTTTTAAAGTGACTTTATTAATTCTGAGTACTGATTATGAGGCGGATTATTACGATAGGAATTAATCGTAGCATTCAACATTTTTTTATAAGAATTTTTTTCATTTTCTTGGAGCATACCGTCAAACATCTTTAAACTATATTTAGAGAATTTTTTATAATTTTTCATCATGTAATAACATAGCCAGAAAAGCAGAACTGTTCTTGGAATTATTGGTTTTCTCATCGCAATTTCATTTACTTTTTTTGGATTAGTTAGTTGTAGAATTAATGAGATGAATTTTGGGGAATTTGGTAATGAGGAGGGAGAGTAAATTACCATTAAGACACCTAATCCGAGATAGATTTATGTTGAATTAAAAAGATTATTTATACATTTGAAGCTTTGTTGTCTGATCGAGATCGCGCATGCGGGTAACCACTCAATACCACAGCATTTATCCCACTTTTTTGAATTTATCAAGCATAAAGTCTTTAATTAATCATATTAATAAAAATTTGATTGGTGAAAAAATGAAAGATTCAAAACGTTTTTCTGAAAAAGAGGCGAGAAAAATTGGTGAAGCAATTGGAATAGATTGGGACGATGTAGATTTTGAGCAATTTAGAATGGGTCTTGAAGTAGAACTCGAGCATGGTAAACAGGATCCACAGACAGATGTGACAAATGATGACCCAATAATGACTGGCAAGATTGCTTTGGCTCATTTAAAAGAAATTTCAGATTATTATTCACGTCTTGACAAAATGGAAAAAGAAGCAGAGTAAAAAAAACTATTCGCGTGCGCGAAACTATTTTATGAGTTGTTTTGCGATTCTTTTTCCAAATTCTTTAGCTTTTGAGAACTCTCCTTCAGCAACTGGGCCTTTCATGCCTTCAACCTTCACAGATAACCCTGGAGTGATTATTTTCCAACCCGTTTTTTCCTTTACGCTCTTCTCCATCTTCTTCACATGCGCAACAATTAGATTTTTTCGACAAATGACGATTTTAATTTCGACAATACATAAAGCTTATATTTATAGAAATATGCGTGTAGGATCAAGATTTCCAAATCTAGAATCAAAACATTTTCTGAGGCAAAAATTTGAGTAAGGTAGGTATTGTTGGTTATGGTGTCTACGTTCCCAGATGGCGTATAAAAGTCGAAGAAATAGCTCAGGTTTGGAACCTTAACCCTGAAGATTACAAGAAAGGGCTGTTGATTGAAGAAAAGTCTGTTCCATCTTTGGATGAAGATACAGCTACCATAGCAGTGGAAGCGGCTAAAAACGCACTTAGGAGAACTGGTAATATCAAACTTCAAGGCATTGGCGCCTTGTATGTTGGCTCTGAGTCTCATCCTTATGCTGTTAAACCTACCGCAACTATTGTTGCAGAAGCTATTGGCATCACTCCATCTTTAACAGCTGCTGACATGGAATTTGCATGTAAGGCTGCGACAGCTGGCATTCAAGCTTGCATGGGATTAGTGAAAGCTGGATATGTAAAATATGGAATGTCTATTGGTGCGGATACAGCTCAGTCTGAGCCCGGGGATGCTCTTGAATTTACTGCTTCGGCGGGAGGAGCTGCATACATTATTGGAGAAGACAACATCCTGGCTGAAATTGAGGATACGTACTCTTTCACGCAAGATGTTCCTGACTTTTGGAGGCGAGAAGGTGCTCGATACCCTAAACACGCTGGAAGATTCACTGGTGAGCCTGGATATTTTGAACATGTTATAAAATGCACAAAAGGATTGATGGAAAAAATGGGAACAACTTCCCAAGACTACGATTATGTGGTTTTCCACCAGCCTAACGGAAAATTTCCATTGAAAGCTGCCAAGATCCTTGGCTTTTCCAATGAAAAAATCTCGTCGAGTCTAGTAGTAAAAAAGATAGGTAATACGTATTCAGCCTCTGCTCTTCTGGGGTTAGCTGCAGTTCTTGACATTGCTAACGAAGGAGATAGAATATTAATGACATCTTATGGTTCTGGAGCAGGTTCTGACTCCTTCAGTATCAAAGTAAAGGAAGAGCTAGAGGAAAAGAGACTTCTTGCGCCTTCAGTTGAATATTACATTAACAGGAAGAAATACGTTGATTATGCAACCTATTCGAGATATGAAGGAAAATTGGAGGTGTATTGAATGGTCTTCAAGAAGAGAGAC
>JAUVYS010000111.1 GCA_030602965.1 Candidatus Bathyarchaeota archaeon
TCTTGAAAAAATTGACGAAGAGACTTTGAAACTGAAGACTGAACTTAAGGAAGTTCAAACAAAACAGAAAGTGTACATATCTCGACAGAGAACTCTTCAAAAAAGAAGAACCGAATTTGAGTCAAATATTGCAACACTACAGGTTCATCTTGATGAACTTCAAAAAATGATGCATGAAGAACAGCAGGGCTTTTACACAGTCTCGAAAGATTTAACGAGTAACATTCTCCATAGAGACACAGCTCAAAAGCGCCTATTTGAGGCTGAAAAAACCAGTCAAGAAGCCAGAAGCGTCTTGAATGAAGATATCATAAAGAGAAAGCTTGAAGAAAACTTTCTCTCTGAGGAGAAAACTCTGGAAAAAATTGAAGAAATTGCAGAGAAGGAGAATATAGAGGGAATATACGGTAAGCTTGCATCTCTTGTGACTTACGACTCAAAATATGAGAAAGCCCTCGAATCTGCAGCTAATGGATGGTTTAACGCCTTAGTGGTTAAGGACTTAGAGATCGCTCTGAAGGTTTTGGAAATACTAAAGCGTTTGAAAATTGGTAGATTAAAAATCATCCCCATGAAGGAATTAGTCTTTAACAAACTAGGTGAACCACCAGATATTGAGGGAATTTTAGGTTTTGCTTTCAACATTATAAAGATCGGTGAAAAAAACGCGTTAGCACCGATCTTTAAAAACACAGTAATTACGGACAACGGAAGAACAGCTTATCTGGCATCGAAAAACGGGTATAGAGCCATTGATCTAGACGGTGATCTGTACGAAGGATGTGGAATAATTGAGGGTGGCTACTATAAGTCAGTCATGAGAGCCTTACCATTCGGGTTAAGCGTAGACGAAATTGATTGGCTACATAGAAACGTCGATGCCTTGGAATCTTTGCTTGAGAAGAGAAGGCTTGAGATCAATGCTCTCGAGGACGGTATAAAGGAGCTGGTTGAAGTTAGAGTTCTCAGAGCAAGGATTGTTGGCGCCCTAGAAAATGAGGTTGAAAATGTAACTGGAAATGTCAAAAGAGTTGAAGATCACTTAAAGATTTTGGATGACAGAATAGCAGAGATCAATGAGACCGTCAATTCTGACAATGAAACTATAGTGTCTCTAAAGGAAAAATTGAAGGAATTGAATGTCAGAAAAAGAAAGTGGTCATCCAAAAAAGAACTTTTGAAACCACTGCTCAATCTATCAAGCCTTACAAAACAGGAAGAACTTGTTAAAGAATTAGAGAGTGAGATAAACGAGCTGGATAGAAGTGTAGTCAAAATCTCGGGAGACGTAAAATTTCTAGAGTCTAATATGGATACCACTCTAAAACCGGAGGTTATGAGGACTCGTTTAGATTTAAAGAGTTTTAATAAACAGATCTCAACTTTCCAAGATAGAATTGAAGAGACCAAACAACTTCTTCAACAATCTCAAAACAAACTTTCTGAAAATGAAAGAACAAGAAAAGAAATGTATGAAGATTTATCTTCAGTGAGATCAGAAAGGAGAAAGTTTGAGACTCAACTCGGTGAAGTTGACGTTCAGATAAATAAACTGGACCAAAAATATCAGCCAATCAGTGAAGAAATACATCAACTTGACTTGGAACTACATGAAAGAAAAACTGAAATCACATATCTCGAAAAAGAACTAAAGAAACTCGGTCATAATGAAGTTAAAGTCACAGACCTCAATGAAATAAAGCTAACACTTGACAATCTACAGAGAGAACTGGAAGGACTGGGTTCAGTGAACCAGTTAGCCATTTACCAGTATAACGGATTAAAAGATAATTACAAACATCTTTCTCTTAGAATTAACCAGCTTGAAGAAGAGAAGAAATCTATACTGAAATTCATAGAGGAGCTGGAAAGAAAGAAAAGAGAAACCTTCATGAAAGCTTACAACCAGATCAACAGTAACTTCAAATCGTTATTTGCAAGGCTAACTGGCGGGGGCAGTGGATGGCTTCAACTCCCAAACACTGAAGATCCACTATCTGGCGGAATCGACGTTTTTGTCCAGTTTCCAGGGAAATCGCCAAGACTTGTTGCTGGGGCAAGTGGAGGAGAAAAATCCGTGGTTGCTGTGTCCTTCATACTGGCTCTTCAAAGATTATCCAAGGTTCCATTCTACGTATTTGACGAGATTGACGCACACCTAGACTTATATTATGCAGAGAGGCTTGCTGAACTCTTAGTTGAGGAGTCAAAGGCGTCTCAGTTCATAGTGGTATCCCTGAGAGACGTGATGATAAACCAGTTTGAAAAAATCTTCGGAGTGTACAGCCAAGATGGTGTCTCAAAAATAGTCTCTATGAATCTCAAGGAGGTTCCAGCACAATTTTGATGAATAAAGCTACCAGAGAGAAGCCCTTTTGGCTTAACCCGCCGTGGAATGTTCTTTTCGACGTCTTGAAACTTCATAAGATAAATCCTTGGGAAGTTGATATTGCACATCTTCTTGACACTTTAATCGCGGAGATGAAGACAAGAGGTAAGATTGACTTTGCCGCTTCAGGTATGGCTCTGTTTTCCTCAGCCACTCTCTACAGAATCAAGTCTGATCTCATACTGGAACTTGAAGAGCCACCCAAGATTGAAATGGAAAGAAAAGATGTCTATCTTCCACCGCCAATACAGTTACCCTATAGGCATGAATACACAACCACGACCATCAACGACTTAATAGACGCCTTGGAGAAGGCGCTTAAAAGCGAATTAGAACTAAAAACGTCGATAGGATTATCTGAGTCAAAATTAGAGCCTTTTTATCCTGAGACATCAATCATTGAAAGCATCGATAGGTTCATGGTTGATGTTCAAGGTGAAGTTGATAAGCTCTATCAGAAAATCGTTAGACTCGCCAAAGATGAGAAATATATTCTCTTCTCAAGGCTAACATATGGTCAGAAAAAACTTGAAAGATTAAAAACATTTTTCTTAATTCTTTTCATGGCGTGTAATGGCATGATAAAGCTTTGGCAGAACGAAGAGTTCAGCGAAATATTTCTCAGTCTAAACGAGGATGCCAACATTGGAAGAGCAGAAACAGTATCCTAATGAAAATGAGAAATACGCTCTTGTTGAAGCAGCCTTGTACGTGGCTGGGAGACCTTTGACCCTGAGGACATTAGCATCAATTGCAAGGACTAGCCTGAAAAAGACAAGACATATAATCGTTAGACTCTCCGAGGACTACTCAAAGCGTAAAGGCGCACTCGAATTTATCGAACTCAATGATGGTAGAATTGTGCTGCAACTGAAATCTAAGTATGTTTCGTCAGTGCAAAGACTGGCGATGCGGCCTCTATTAACAATTGGTCCTCTTAAAACACTAGCATTTATCGCGTTTCGCCAGCCTATACTCCAATCAGACGTAGTCGAAGTCCGTGGTTCACATGTATACAACCATATACGTAATCTGAAGAGTCTTCACCTCATCACCGCTGAAAGATGCGGAAGATCATATCTACTTAAGACCACAGAGATCTTTGCAGATTATTTCAGTTTAAGCCATGATCCGCGTCAAATGAAACGACAGTTAGAGAAAATGTTCAAAGCCCTAGAAAATCAAGAAGAAAGTCAAGACTGAAGATTTAAAGCGGATAGATTTAACCTTCTGGTTCTTAAACCCTTTTTATATTAGTGTAATGTAGGTAGGATGAAGAAAAATTGCCGAAGAATCACGGAGATCTCTCCAAAAGAAAACAGTCTGGTGGAAGAAGAAGGCGATACCGAGAAAAAAGAGTCTACGAGCTAGGTGGAGAAGCAGCTGAGACTAGGCTTGGAACTGTCCGCTTAACTGAAAAACGCGTACGTGGCGGAGGAAAAAAGAGTAGACTGCTAAGTGGGGACTCTGCTAATGTAACAGATCTAAAAACAGGGCAAACAGTGAAGACGCAAATTCTCAGCGTCATTAAAAACCGTGCAAGTGCCGACTACGACAGAAGAAGAATCATTACTAAGGGAGCAATTATCAAAACGAAGCTTGGAGATGCAAAAGTAACATCTAGACCCGGACAAACTAGCGTTATAAACGCGGTTTTGATGGGTGAAGAGGAATCTTAGCCTTAGGGACAAGACTTGAGGAAGACCGGTAAACTGGTTATCTGGCCATTGTATTTTGACGCTAAAAAAACCAGGTCTGAAGGTCGAAGAGTACCCGAGAAGCTCGCAGTTAAGGTGCCAAAAACAGATTTAATCTTAAAAGCTGCTGAGACCTTGAAACTGAATCCAAGTATCGAAAGAGACGCAGCTCACCCTCGAAACAGGCGAGACATCACAGGCTACATTCTAGTAGACAAAAAGAATTCAAAAACAAAAACCTTGAAGAAGTTGGCCAAGGAAATCCGAAACCTTTCTTCAAAATAGTCTGCTTTCTCATTCAGTTTTCTTTGGTTTTTTCAGAGAAAATGTGAAAGCGTATAGCAAGGCAAAGTTTTCAGAGCGATTTTTCTCGGAAATACTTAAAAGGTACTAGTTGTGTTTTTCGTACCTATTATCTGAGGATTGCTACTTGCAGAGGCTCGGAAAAGTTATGCATTTGTCTGTCAGTAAAAATTTGATTTTGAAGGCGGAGTCATTAACTGACATTGGGGCAACTGTGACGGATAACAACCTCAGAAAGATTGGAAAGGTTGGAGACGTCTTCGGTAATGTTGAGGCGCCTTACATCTCTGTGAGGTTGAATGTTAAAGACCCTGAGAAGTATGTTGGGCAGGTCCTCTATACATTAGAGGCTTGAAGGAGATTAAAAAATGAGTGATGAGGCTGAACATCGTTCTATGATGTCTACCACTCGCTGTCCTGAATGTAGGAATGAGAGACTCATGAAAGATTATGACACAGCGGAGATTGTGTGCATGAACTGCGGCGTTGTCTTGGACGAGAAAATCACAAATAACGGACCAGAGTGGAGAGCCTTCACCGCAGAACAGAGAGAGAAAAGAAACAGGGTGGGCGCGCCTTTAACTTTCACCATCCACGATAAAGGCTTGTCAACCATGATCGACTGGCAGAATAAGGAC
>JAUVYS010000042.1 GCA_030602965.1 Candidatus Bathyarchaeota archaeon
CCTTCTTTTTCTATTTTTAATACTAATTTCCTTTTTATGTAACCCTGGAGACGAGGGAAGAAATCTTCTTCTATACATTGCTGATAGAACTACAACAAAACTTACAACACTTGTCAATGTGGCAAACCAAAGCATAGTCTCATAAGAAAAAATCCAAAGGAATGGTGGTGTAACAGGAGAAACTCTGAACCATATATCTTCTAAATCACTTATAGTAACATCATACCATGTCACAGTACTATTCGTGTCAGGTTGAGTTACATTTTCTGGAATCACTGGAACTACTACATGTGTAGAGTTACTTTCACCTTCTATTGTAAAGGTCAAATTTTCAACCAAACCATCAATATTACCAAGGGCATTAAACAATCCTGGAATATCAAAATCTGTTGCATTGATAGTATCAATAGGTGGATCCATATACAACCATTTAAGACTCCAGGCTGCACCATTAGCATCGCTACTCATTGCCAAAGTAACATTACTCATCTCAAACTCAGTTAAGTGTAAAAATGCAAATCCTTCAACACCTGGGAAGAAGTTAACCAGCATAATATTCTTTATAAGTTGCATATCATCATTGAAGGTTTCAACAAAAATTGTTGTACCTATAACAACTAAATCGCCTTCCACACTGTAAGTTATTGTGAAAGAAGAATTTTCAATGAGATCAAGTGTATCATCAATGGCAGATGATATTGTTGGTTCTTGTCCTGAAGCAGGAAAAGGTAAACCAGACAAGTTTCCAACCATCAAAGTTAAACCTAGGAAAATATCACCTTCAAATTTTACTGAAAAAGTGACATTCGCAGAACTTGTACCATTTATGATGTTAATAAGAAGCTCGGTGCATTCAATTTTACCATTCGTAGGGCCATAAACTGTTGAATTTAAATATGTTTGATTTAATCCACTTGCTTCAAGTTCATCAATGACTTCTTTTAGGGTTTCATTATCGATATCATATGTTAGAAAGGTTTCATAAAGTACTGTTCCACTCATATTGGCAAAGATCATTGTTTCATTCAATGTAAAATCTAAATAGGTGTTTTCAAGAGGAAGACCAAATTCAGGATTAATTTCTAGCTCACCGGATATAGATCTATTTTCATAATAACCATTTCCTGACATAGTGATGTATGGAAAATCAGTTGGAAGATTAATGGTGAATTCTTCATGCGCGATTGTTAAGTTTTGATTTTTTGTGAAGTTAATTATTATGTTTGCTTCTGGTCTTTCAGAATCAGGAGATATTAATTCGCCGGCTAACTCAGCTGACAGGTTTCCATTAAAGTGTACTTTTATTTTTAATGAATTTGAAGATTCATCTGGAGATGATATACAGATTTTTTCTATTTGTCCCAAACTTGAGAAATTGAATAATAATAATAGACAGATAAGCCCGAATGTCATCCACTTTCTCATTTTTTTCACCTTTATAGGGCTTTAAAAGCTCCATGCCATTTTTCATAATATCTTAGCATATCTTTTGAGACGCTTGGTTTTCGTTTCTTGAATACTTCTTTAAGATCATCCATAGTAATAGTTCGAAGTTTTGAATTTGCATTTACATTATTGTTTTCAAAAAGTTCTCTGACAATCTTAATCTGAATTGATTGGAAGATATCCCTTATGTCACTTCCAGAGTAACCTTCAGCCATGGAAGCTACTTCTTCAAAATCTAATTTCTTTGAGATATTCAAACCATTTGAAAATATATTGATCATTTCAAGGCGAGTGTAATAATCTGGTAATGGAACGAGTATTCTTTTTTGGAATCTACGAATAAAGGCTTCATCTAAAGACCAGGGTTTATTTGTTGCACCAATAACATAGATATGCAATTTTTTAGTTTTATCAACTACGTTATCCATCTCTTTCAAGAATTGATTTCGTGTTCTAACCTCACCGCCTACTTCGTCTCGTCGTATCCCAACTAATGAGTCAATCTCATCCATGAAAATTATTGACGGTCTTCCTTTTTCTAATGCTTGTTTAGCCTTTTTAAAGAAATATGCCACATTCTTTTCAGATTCTCCAAGCCATTTTGACATTATTGAAGCTGAATCGATACAGTAAAAGTTTGCATCTATTTCTGTAGCAACAGCTGCAGCTAATAATGTTTTTCCACATCCAGGTGGGCCAAATAACAAGATACCTCTAGGCCACCCTAACGGAAATAAATCTGGTCTTTGAACAGGATATATAATTGATTCTGTGATAGCTCTTTTAGCATCTTCTAAACCAGCAATGTCTTTCCACTTCACGTTAGGCTTTTCTCTTAAAACAAGTTGATCTAAATCTTCAAGTTCTGCTTCTTTTGCTTTTTTTGCTGGTTTTACATATGTTTCTATTCCTTGAAGTTGGTTTATTCGATGTTGGTATTGTTCTATTAATCTCAAGTAGACTTTGTTTTGTGATGCGCTTGGATATAAAGAACATAAATTGAGGAGTATTTCTACAGCTCTCTGATATTTTGCCAAGGCTGTTCCCTTTAGTCCTTGGCGATCGAACTTAATTGCCTCATTAGCATATTTGGAAGCAAGTTCTTCAAGTTCGTATGAAGCTGTCATAATACAACACCAAAAATTGCGATGGATCTACTCTATTGAGACTTTACCTTCCTCCCTTAGTTTCAATATGACCTTTTCAACATCTGCAGGAGCTACTTTTAAATTGGAAGCACATTGAAGAATGCTAATCCGTCCATCATGTTCTTTTAAGTACTCAAACACTTTTTTGTCAAAAGAAGACATTTTCTTCTGTATGAAATTGCTTCCTATGGATAAAGCAATAGGTCCTTCTTTTTGTTTAGATATACTTTGAAGTGCAATTTCTTTAGGCAATTCTGGGAATTTTTCTTGTATTTTCAGTTCAGCTATTCTATTTGCTTCATTAAGTATTTCTGTTGCTTCCTCATTTGATGATTGAATTTGAGATATTGTAGGGCTGATGTTTCCAGTTTTTTCCATCGCTTCACTTAATAAAATGTTTACTTCCTGCAATCTATTTGCCACAGACGGTATTACATCGACCAACTTTCCTCGAATATCTTGGATAATGCTAGCTATAGGTGATATTGCAAACAAGACATCATCAAGTTCACCAATTGTCTGAAATCTTATCACGGCTTTTTCAATTGTCAGTTCGCTAGTGAGAACTATCTGAGCCATTTTTCTTATCTCAGCACACTCGTTTGCATACATTACTGCTCTAAAACGATCGTTTGAAACTTGAGCATCAACACATTTTTTGAAAAATTCTTGATCTCTTACTTTTAATTTAGATGAAATCTGTTGTAATTTTTTCAGTTGAACATCAAGTTTATGGATTATTTTTAGCATTTTTTCCTTCATGGATCTCTCTGAGGGCCATAATGTTTTTTTGATCGTTTTAATGATTGAATCCTTCTTTCCATTCCATTGTTCAAGCGCTTTAGTAATTTTACTAGACCCCCAGGTCCTTCATGATATTGCTTCTTTTATTCTAAGAATTAATGGACGGGCTTGTTTGACTGATTTTTCTTCATCTAATAGTTCAGTTTCTCTATTAGTTAATGATGGAGTAATTGATACCGGTCGCATTAGTGCTTGAACAGCTTCTTCAAGATCCCTTTTTTCAGTTGAAGCTCTACTTATGGCCTCTTGGATCATATTACATGCGTTTTTATAAATTGAATCTTCTATCTCCTCAGAAATATGTTCAATCTTTAGGTTTGTTAGGTATCTTTGCATATCAGTAACTTGACATTCTAATTTTTTAATACGTTCAAATAAAGGAGATGCCAAATTCTTCCGAGTCTTTAAAATATTTGTCACTATTAGTTCTTTTTCTTCTCGATTTTTATCATAAAATTCCCTTGTAATTTCACCATTTTTTAGAAGTTGATTAAGAGCTGAGATTTTTCGTAAAGTAAGGTTTAATTCCTTTAAAGTCTCTTGAGCTTTAATTTTCCATGCATAAGTGAATATTGTACCCTCTTCATTAAAAAAAATCTGTTTAATTGGATATATTGAAAAATCGCCGTATGCTCGTTCAATTCCAATTTTTATAACTTCTCCCTTTGAATTCACATCAAAACCAACGATCCGACCAAAGTAACGACCATAAGGATCATTCACTTGTTTACCGAGGATTCCATTTAGATTTGATTTTGAAGGCAATTTTTTATCACCATAATAAGATCTTTGGATATTGTCTCATTTTTTATGTTGTAAATTTGGATTCCGATGCTTTTTCAACATCAAATACGGGAGTTCCAGGCAAAGTTGGAAACCGTTCTCTCATCTTGTTCTCTGCAACTGCAGCAGCTTCATTTAGAATCTTCGAAGCTTCCTCACTCGATGTCATGTGCATTTCAGACATACCAGCGGTTTCGCCAAAGCCCATAACCATCTCATTTAGAGACTCTCCTATTTCGCCTAGTCCGTAGGAGACTTCCGGTAAGATTCCAATCAATTGACCTTTCAATGAAGATATTACGTTTGCCACCGGGCCCATTTCAATGGCCACATCACCAAATTCCTCCACAGTTCTAAGTCTCATGGTAACACGTTCTATAGCAAATTGGCTTTGAAGGATTACAGAGACCATCTTTTTAATTTGAGCACATTCATTTGCGTAAATTCTTGCTCGTTGCATATCTTTACTCATTACAGCGTCGGTACATTTTTTAAAAAGCAAGTCATACTGGTGTTGCATGTTAATTCCGACTTGTTCAAGTTTGTTCATCTGCATCTGTAAACGGTATATAGCGTAGGAGAGCCTTTCTTTAAGAGGTGAAGGTTTAATAATTCTTTCTTTGATAGATCTTAGTAATGAAGTATTTGAATCTCTGTCCCAATTCTTTATAGAATCAGCCAAACCTTCATCTCCACATTTTCAAGCAATATTTAAATTATAAGTATTATATCCAAAGTTGCCCCTTTAAACTTAATGAAAAAAACATGTTAAAAAAAGAGAATATATCTATCGAAATGATTAAGAAGATTATAATAGTCTCGTAGGTTTTCTATGAAAGGTAATACCTAACAGTTAGGAGGGTATTACCCTTTTCGCTTTTTATTATAATAAGCTCATATCATCCATTTAGTGATCATCATATAATTAAGATAACGAATAATGTGGGTTCTCGCTATACGGTTACTTTGAATAATACATTGAAATTAACTCTACGTAGCATTTGTAGTCTTATTCGTTATTATTCGATTTTAACATGCGATATAATAAGTATTGGAAGGGGGGAAGGGTCACATTTACTCCATGCAGTAGTAGCTTTCATGGTCGTTGAAATATTAAGAATCAAGAAGAGAATAAATAAAACTATCTCAAACATGTTATCATTAGCATATGATAAATCATTTAATGATCTCTCTTAACGCATTAAGCATCAATCGTATATCATTTAATTCGATGTACCCCATGTTCCCAATTCTGAAAGTCGTATCTTCTAAATCACCATAACCTTTTGCTAGTTCAAATCCTTTTTCACGAAGTTTCACGTATACCTCTAATCCATTCATATTCTTTGGAGCATTCACACTTGTCACAGTTGGACTTCTGAATCCCTGCTTTGTGAAAAAAGTCAAATCCATTTTCTTAAGACCATCTTGGATCATTTTACTTCTTTTCAAATATATTTTGAAGTACCCTTCTTTTCCTCCCATCTCTTCAATCTTTCTCAAGATTTTGTTAAGACCAAATATTTGTGGGATAGCAGGTGTTGTCGGTGTAACATTATTCTGTGAATACTTTTCAAATAATTTGAAATCAAAGTAATAACCTTTATCATCAATCTCTTCTGATTTCTTTAAAGCATCTCCACTTACACTTCCCATAGCAAGACCTGGCGGAACCCCGAAACATTTTTGTGAACTAGAAAAACACACGTCTAGTCCCCATTCATCCACTTTTATTTGAACTCCCCCCATTGAACTTACAGCATCAACAAAGAGCAATTTACCATGTTTCTTAACTACATCTGCAAGTTTTTTTAATGGATTTATCAATCCTACACTAGTCTCATTGTGTGTAATGGAAACTGCCTCAACCTCCTGACATTTTTTCAATTTTTCATCTAACAAATCAGGCATTATTGGATCTCCTAACGGAACACGGATCTCCTCAACCATTTTCCCATTTGATCTAGCAACCTTGGAGAAACGTTCACTGAATGCACCACAAATGCAGGATAGCATTTTCTTCTTCACACAATTTCTGACGGAAGCCTCCATAAATCCTGTACCGGAACTTGGAAATAGAAATATTTGATTTTCAGTTTCTAAAAATGTTTGCATCATCGTCACAGTTTCTTTGTGAAGTTCTTTATAATCAGAACTTCGATGACTGAACATTTGTCGTTTCATCTCATTTAGGACCTCGGGGTAACATGCAACGGGTCCAACTGTAAATAGTTTCATTTTGGCACATCAACACATTAAACTGTACACTCTGTACACAGAAGATTTTAAGTATTCGGATTTGAAATTGGAGAGTTTTTGATTGAGAATCATTTTAAACTGTTAATGATTTGCGTGTGATTTATAACATGCCTTAAACATTATATTTGCAGCTATATGCGTTTGATTTTAATATTTGAAGAACTTGTATGAATTATTAAGGAGATCTTCAGAATTGGGAAAAAGAAAGGTATTATCCGAATCTCAGATTAAACCTCGGCTACCTGATGAATTTGAAGTAATAGGTATTGCTGAAAAATTACTTGGTTATGATAGGATACGTGTCAGATGTCTCGACGGTTTTACACGTTTATGTAGAATTAGAGGAAAGATGAAGAGAAGAGTGTGGATAAGAGTTAATGATGTTGTTTTAGTATCCCCCTGGGATTTTCAATCTGACACGAGAGCGGACATAACATACCGTTACAGACGAAACCAAGTAGAATGGCTAAGAGCAAATGGTTATTTAAAAGATATCCAGATCTAAAAGAAGTTTTTGCTGGTTTTTACAATAGTTTATTATTAATACTTACTAGTTGTTTATTTGATAATTAACGACAGTGAACTATATATTTATTAATACCCCTTTCATTTGTTTCCCTAGCGAGATGTTAAGATTGGGGAGGCTAGATTATCTTAAACAGTACAGTAGTACAAGCACAGTTAAAACATACAAGTCAGCTTTGAGATGCTTCTTCAAAATAGTCTATAATAGGGGGGATGATCTTGAAGCATTGGCTGAAAGATACTTCAGTGAAGAGAGAAACCATCAGGAAGACGTTCAGAACCTGCTGGTTAACCTTAAAGAATCAGCGCCTTACACTGTCAGGCTGTATTTGTCTGCTCTTAAAATTTTCTTAATGGAGAATGATGTGGAATTAAATCCTAAGTTCTGGAGGAAAATACGCGGTAGGATCAAGGGGTCAAGGGCTTTAACGCTTGATAAAGTTCCAAGCAATGAGGAGCTGAGACGTATTTTGACACATTTACCGGTGCAGGGTAAAGCTCTCTTCTTGATGTTGGCTAGTTCAGGAATGAGGATCGGTGAAGCCTTGCAGCTTAAACTGGAAGACTTGGAAATGGAAAATGATCCTGTGCAGGTGTCGATTAGAGGAGAATACACTAAGACTGGTAATCCCAGGGTTGCTTTCATGAGCAGGGAAGCCAAGGAAGTAATGCAGGAATGGCTTAAAAACCGTGAAAAATACCTTGAAACAGCTGTTAAGAAGAGCAAGTTGTATGAAAAACAGGTTGAGGATTCCAGAGTCTTCCCTTTTGAAAACACAACTGCTTACACGTTCTGGAACAAGGCGCTTGGAAAAGCGAAATTCAAGCAGCGAGACAAAGAAACTAACAGACACAGAATCCATCCTCATGTTTTACGGAAGTTTTTCAGAACTAAGATGGGAAGCGTAATATCGCCAGATGTTGTTGAAGCCTTGATAGGACACGAGGAATACTTGACAGCAGTGTACAGGAAACACAGCGTTGAGGACTTGGCAGATTTTTACAAGCAGGGTGAACACTCCATTTTGGTCTTCACTGATGCTGGTGAAGTAACCAAGCTTAGAAAAGAGGTAAAAGACCATGAAAAACAGCTTCAAACTCTTGTGAATAATTTGGCTACTGAGAACATAGACTTGAAAGGCAGAGTTGAAAAACAAGAAACGCGTATTAAAGAGCTGGAAAAACTTAAAGAACAGTTGAAAAAGGCTGAGCAGAAACGCATAAACGACATGGAAGAAGTGAAGAACATGATCCTGAATGCGACCGGAATAAAGATTAAATATCTCCGTGAAGCCCACGAAAAAACGTTCATAGATACAATGCATGAAATGGATTCCCATATGAACCAACTACCAGAATCCGTTGATCACGAAAAAATGATAAAAACATAGTTACTCTGAGGGTTTCCTTTCAGCCCCTAATCAGAGTCGATCAAAAAAGAATAGGTGATTCGGCTATTATCTTAAAAAAAAGAGAGGAAAGTTAAGATTATTCGGTTTATTCTTCAGTTTCTATGCCAAACAAATGCTTAGCTACCAATGAACGCATATTAGGAACTAAGGCACTCAGACTAGCAAAAATTGCTAGCAGGAACCACGACATTGATTCCAAGCCAAGAGTGATGTTCAATGCATCACCGATGACTCCTAACGCAGCGAATCCAAAGGAAGCAAGCTGAAAAATGGTACCAACCAACGCACATAGACGAATATCAGCCTTTACATCTTCACGATCCTTGAAAGGTTTACCTTCTGGCATGAATATCTTCACCTTTTTCTTTCTAACAACAGCATAATTTTAAGTTGTATTAAAGATTTTTAGAAAGGAAATATCCTGTGAAGGGAGTCTCTTTCTTTTTTCTGTAGGTTTGATAACTTTGAGCGTATGAAGGAATTGGATAGACTGAGGTCTCTGAAAAAGCTTTGAAGGATAGTTCAAAAAAACTATATTGTGAAAATCCATGTAACTCTGAGGTTTCCCTGTCAGCCCCAATCAGAAACAAGGATGTAACTGGAAGAATAGTGATTTCGAAAAAGAATTTTTAGTTCAGTGTTTTCGTTTCTTTACGAGGATTGCTGCCATTATCAAGACAGCTATCGTAATGTAAGAAGTCAATAAAGTCAGCTTATCGATCAAAAAGACATCGCCTCCAACAGGTGTAGGCCTTGGATGTCCTGGTCCTCCTTGATCCACAATGATACTATTCGCTTCTCCATCGTCATCTCCTAATCCACTATCAGTGATCGTGAGGGTTAGGATATTATCACCGTCGTCACTGCCAATCAATGAGGTGACATCAATCCATCCTTCAGGCTCATGGTACTTCCAGTACTCTGTGTTAATGTCTGAAGGAAACGTGATGGTTACTGTAGCTGAAGCACCAGCTGTTAAGCCTATTATTTTGAAGCTGAAGAAGCCGTGAGGAAATTTGAGATCTGGTTTTCCAGCAGTTGGAAGGCTGCCCTCATCTACCGATTCCAAATTCGCTAAAGCATACGGCTCCTCCACATCGAAGAAGACGTTACCTGAACCTGTGGTAGAGGCAGTCACTTGCTCAGGCATATATCTGAGATGCGGATACGTCACGTCCTCACCAATACACCATGTATCAGCAAAGTCCCAGATAACGAATGTAGCCTGCTGCTTCATCTCCACCGTCATCTTGCCTGTTCCACCATCAGACCACGTCATGCCAGAAGTCTCTTTGTCCCAGTAGCAACGTAAAATTGTACCATAATTCTTCCCGACAAACCCACCCCTAGAACCATCACTACTGACACTTCCAGCGGAGTAGCAACTGGTAATTCTACCACCATCAT
>JAUVYS010000045.1 GCA_030602965.1 Candidatus Bathyarchaeota archaeon
AAGAACATGACGACTGGAGAAGGAGGAATGGTGACTACTGTGAACAGGAACTTTTTGGAAAAACTTCACTTGGTCAGAGTGCATGGTGAGAGCAGAGAATATAGATCCATTACGATTGGCCACAACTATAGGCTTCCAGAGATGGAGGCGGCTATTGGGTGTGTTCAACTTTCAAAACTCCCTATGTTTCTAAAAGAAAGGAGAAAAAATGCTGCACTTCTTACAGAAAAACTGAGTAATATAAAAAATCTTGTACTTCCAATGGCGTATGAAGGACGTAAGCACAGTTGGTATGTTTATACGGTTCGTCTAAAAGGCGCTAACAGTGGAAAAAGGAATAAGTTTGTTAAACATTTGAATCGACGTCGAGTTGGTGCAGCAGTTTATTATCCGGTTCCAATTCATAAGATGCCTTACTACCGTGAACAATTCGATGAGTTCAATCTGCCTAATACTGAAAAGGCGTCAAGGCAAGTTTTTTCACTACCAGTCCACCCAGGTATAGGCGAGATGGAGATAAATCACATAGCAAAGACGGTGGAGAAAGCTTTACGTAAGAAATAGCTTTTCAGATTAACAAAAAAATTGTTAAAAAACTTTTAGAATTTACTTTTCAGCCAAGTATGCTTTCAAAGACGTCTTTATCTACATCTTCAATCAGTGTTATTCCCGTTGCTTTTGTTGTTCTTTCTGTGAGAGACGCTATGTCACTTCTGTCTATTAGGTCTAACCTCCATTTTCTCACTCCAGCCATAAGTTGTTGCAATCCAACACTAACTCTTTCAGTCAAATAAGAGTACAAGCCTACCGCTGCCCAAGGAATCTCTTTAAATCGTTCTCCATATTTTGCTTTAAGATCAGGTGTCGCAATGAAGAATTGTTCTGGTTCTTTACCGAAGCGGTCTTTGAAAGTCTTTGGTACATTCTTAGGGTCTTCAGTGAAGTATGTAGCTTTCATAGTTGCTGTAATTGGGCTTCTACCCATCAGTACTGCTTTAACGTATGGTCCTTCTCCAAAGTTGCTCATAGCTATCGCTTTGAAGAGCTGACTCTCATTTATGAATCCTCCAGCAATTATGATGTCAGGCACGTGACGGCCTTTCTTTTTCAATATTTGAGTACATTTTAAAACTTGGACTTCTAAGAGGATGGTTGGTGTTCCCATCTCATCCATGTGAGGTTCAGGGCTCATACCAGTGCCTCCGCCTGCACCATCAAATGTAACAGCTTCGATGCCTGCTTCAGAAGCCACTTTCATAGTAAAAGCAACAGCTGCTGGTCTATAAGCACCAGTCTTTAAGAAAACATGTTTTGCTCCTTGATCTCTAAGCCACTCTATATCCTCAATAAAATCTTTCTCTTTTGGCATGCCAACCCTGCTATGCCTCTCAAAGCTTTCAAAAACTCCTTCTCTAAATGCTTCTTGAACGTTTGGATCTTCAGGGTCAGGAATCACAATATATCCTCGTTTTTTCAGCATAATGCCTCTTTCTATACTCCGTAATCTAACTTCACCCCCAATTGCTTTCGCACCTTGACCCCATTTTCTCTCAATTATGTTAATTTCAAGATTTGATAGCGCGTAAACATCTTGACCCAAACGCTGATCTTCAACATTCGTTTGAACTACTATATCCCCATTTTTTCCATCCCAGAATTTTCTGAAGAGATCCACTCTTCGTTTAAGCTCTGCTGAGTGGCGGACTTTTCCATTTTGAAAGTTTGTTTCAGGATCCATGCCACAGACATTCTCTCCAACAGTTATTATGATGCCGGAGAGAGCTGCACCAATGGCTAATCCTTCCCAGTTAACTCTTCCGACCTCCGTTGAGCCATATGCTCCAATCACTATTGGAAGTTTGAGAGGTATGCCGCCAACATTGCTCTTAATATCTACTTTAGAAAACACTGCCTTGTCAGAATCAGCCTCAATGCCTTGGGCACCTATTAAAGCAGGTAAGATGTTCATTTGAGACCAGTCAAAATATTCGTCTTTTAAACCCCCTGCTGTGCTACAACCGAAATATCTCGGATCTGGATAAAGTGCCTCTCGCCCTCTAAAGGCAGATAGACTAACATCACAGATAAAAGGGCATTCCTTAATACATATAGAACATAAGCCACTTAATGGGCTCACATCCTTAACTCTGGTTCTTGTTCCTGTTAAGGATTTTTCGTTTAGATAGGATGAATTTCTTTGAACACGTTCAGGCATATCAATTCCTTCATTTTACTGAGTTTTTTTTGAAGTTTTTTTCAATAAATATTTCTCTTTACGATTAATTATCCAAAATATAATCTTTATGGTGAAATTTTTTCTAATATTGTTAGAAACAAGTTTAAAACTTCTTGAATATAATGTGTTTAAGAAGAGTTACAATGTCCAAGAATAGTATTTCACGCACCCAAATCAAAATTGTAATTAAAGACCAATGTAAAGTGGAAGGTGAACTTATTCGACATCTTGCTCCGAGAACAGTTGAAGCTATATTAAAAATTCTTCCTATTGAAGGAAGAGTAGCTCTATGGCAAGAAGAGGTATACTTCGACATTCCAGTGAAAATAGGTAGTGAGAAAGCTGTGAAAACCGTTGAGAAAGGAACACTAGCATATTGGCCTCAGGGTAACTCTTTTTGCATTTTTTATGGTGAAAGTCAACCTTACAGTCAGGTTAATGTCATTGGAAAACTAACTGGTGACTTTGATGTATTTAGAAACGTGAAAAGTGGAATGGTTATTAGAGTAGAGAAATCTTAACTTGCTACAACCTTATATATTCTGAGACGACTGTTTCCTGAGACGGGAGATATGACTCCATCTTTTTCAAGGCCATGTAGAAGCTTTTTTGCCACGCTTTGTCTGACGTTGTATTTCATGGCAACAGAGTAAGGAGTAATCGCCTTCATACCATTAAGTTCTGTAATGATGGTCTTCTTAGAAATGTTTGGAAAAACTACTCCTCCAAACGTCTTTTCAGGAGCTTTTTTCTTTGCTCCTTTCTTCTGTTGTTGACTTTCCTGTTTTTTCGCTTGAAGTTGTTGCTGTTTTAATGTTTTAACTAAGGACTTTTTCTTTGCTCCACCCATATTTCATCCCAACGCAATTTGATAAATTGATTATGAATAAAGATATTTATGAAGTTTTCATTATAATCTGTGTCTTTTCTTCTGGTCGGTAAATGGGTGTTTTTTTATGTGTTTTTAACCATTCTTCAAGAGGCACGCTATTTTCTTCTTCAACTCTTTTTCTGTGGATGGCGTTCATTGTGCAGAATGGTATTACTTTTCCGCCTGGAACTGCGAAGTGGATGCAACATCTCTCAGTTCTCTCCAAGTCAAAGTTGTATCCATCCATGAAATGCATCATTCCTATCATCAACATTTTCCTCATAAGTAAGCCAAGCGCCTTGTATGTGCCATCTTTAAGAACAGAACTTGTAAATTTACGCGTCAAGCCAAATTTCATATGACTCAAGGCTCGAAGCATTTCGAATTTAGCCTTTGTTTTTGAGCCTTTACTTGCATCGTTGTAAACGTCACTCATTTTTGAAAGAAACTTTTCAACATTAGCATAATGAGTAAATGGCACCAACCTTCCATCTTCTACGAAAGCAAAAGTAGCCATGCCACAATGTTCGTGAGCTGTAAAATCAAGATACCTCTTTCCTTTCACTGCTCCCACAGCACGTGACACAGGAACAACGCAAGAGACAGGATAGAAGTCAGAAGCTTTTATTTGTCCACTTGTCTGTTCTTCAATGAGTTTTGTGCACTCAGGAATAGTTATTCGCATTTCCTTTCTTTTCTGGAACGCGATTCTCCCTGTTATTGATACAGGCTGGAAATTCACACACCGAATCACATCAAAGTTCTCAACAGCAAATTTTATTATGTCGCCAAGTTGATGGTCGTTTACACCCTTCACGACGGTGGGAACAAGAACTGAACTGTCATATTCTGCTTGACGAATGTTTTCTATGGCTTTCAACTTCATTGGCAATAAGTTAGAGCCCCTAGCAATTATGTAGGGTTCAGGTGTGACGCCATCAAAAGACAGATAAAAAGAGCTCACTCCTGCCTTTTTCATTTCTCTACAGTATTCAACACTTTCAGATAGTTTGATGCCATTCGTGTTGACTTCGACGTGGTCGAACCCTAGCTTCTTTGCCATTCGTACAAGATCTGGGAGGTCGTCTCGGACTGTAGGCTCGCCACCGCTAAATTGTAAGCCCTTAGCTGGCACAGGCTTCATTTTGCGCAGAGTTACTAACATGTCTTTGATTTGATCTTTAGTAGGCTCATAGACATACTTAGTTGTGGCTGCAATGGCAAAGCATATTGGACACCTGAGGTTGCACCTATTTGTTACGTCTATGATTGCTAGAGCTGTATGCGACTTATGACTTGGACATAAACCACAGTCATATGGACAACCATCCACGATTTTCGTCATAGGGTTACTGATTCCTTCTCCTATGACAGAGTATTCCTGCACTCTAACATACTCTTTATAATCTGACCAGTAAACATCCTCATAAAGCCCGTGAATAAGACATTCTTTCTTGATTATAATCTGCCCATCTTCCTCGTATAGCGTTGCCTCTAAAACGTCATGACATTCAGGGCAGATGCTTTTAGTTGTCTTTATCAATTGCAAACTTTGTTACCACTGGAAGTTGTGACTTTAATATAGACCATCAACAGATGTTTAATAACATTTCCAACCCTTTACTCTGGTGAAAAAGGTGATTACTTGATGATCAGCAGTAAAACTCAAAAAGCCCTCAGGAACGCGGGTTTAACAGAATATGAGTTAAGAGCGTACATATCTCTACTTGAGTATGGTTCATTGACAGCAAGTAGAACAAGCAAAGAATCTGCCATACCATACTCAAAAATCTATGAAGTTCTAAGAAACCTCGAGAAGAAAGGGTGGATCGAAGTTGAAAGTGGAAGACCAAATAAATATTATCCAAAAGCTCCCTCTGATGCAGTTGATGCAACAAGATTACGCATTGAGAGCGTGATGAGGAACTTTCAGGATCAGATTTTAGATGAGTTACAGCCAATATATGAGAAGCGTGGAATACAAGAACATCCCGATATCTGGATAGTCAGAGGTAGTTTCAACGTCATATCAAAGATATGAGAGGTAATAAATAAGACACAGAGTGAACTTATGTTTGCTATTCCCATTTTACCCACCAACTTATTCAAGGATTTTGGATCAGACTTCACCCGTCTGAGAGCGACCGAAATAAAATTTAGGTTGATGACAACGAGGGAGATAGATGAAATACTCCTCACAGAAATCAGTAACCTTGCAGAGACAAGAGTTCGTGATCAAATGTTTGGAGGTGGCCTTATTTCCGATAACAAAGAAGTTGTACTGTTACTTGGTGAAAGTGGAGAAGAAAATCTTGCTATATGGTCAGACCATTTGGGGCTTGTAAAACTAGCCAAAGAATATTTTGATTATCTATGGATTGGAGCTGATCCATATTATACTGATCTTAATCATTTAAGAACACAAGGTTAGACAATATTATTCCTTTAATCTAGTAAGAAGCCAGTTCTCATCTCCTTTTTATTTTAATCATCTGAAACAGTCTTCATCAGAGAAGCTCTCTCATTAAAAATAAATTATTGATGTCTTCAGCCGCAACTGCAGTTAAAAAGGATTAGATTTAATAGGTTTGAGTCTTCAGAAAACTAGGTTTTAGTTTCCCGGATTTTTTTGAACTTTTCCATTAACCTTGTTGTAATTGTGCCAGGTTTGCCGTTGCCTATCTTTTTTCCGTCTACTTCAACGAGTGGCATGACCTCGGCTGCTGTTCCTGTGAAGAAGGCTTCATCGGCATTGTACAAGTCATGGGTTGTTATATCTTCTTCTTTTACTTTGATTCCATCTTCGGTAGCTAAATCAATAACGGTGTTTCGTGTTACACCAACGAGGATGTCTGCTGTGGGTGGAGGAGTCAGTATTACTCCATTCTTAATAATGAATATGTTATCGCTTGATCCTTCGCAGATAAGGCCTTGCTGGTTCAACATTATTGCCTCTTCCACATTGGCTCTGTTTGCTTCCATTTTAGCAAGAATGTTGTTTAGGTAGTTTAGTGATTTGATCATAGGATTTAGAGCTGTGACAGCATTTCTTCTTGTAGAGGCTGTTATTGCTTTCAAGCTTTCTGTTTGGTAGATCAAGATTTGATCAGCTATCACTATGATTGAGGGTTTCTGGCATTTACGAGGATCAAGTCCAAGATCTCCAATTCCTCTGGTCACGACCACTCTTATGTAAGCGTTTTTTCTTAAATCGTTCTTTTCTATAGCTTCAAGGATAGTTTTTTTCATGTTTTCCTGATTCATAGGGATATCGAGTCCTATAGATTTAGCTGACTCATAAAGGCGTTTAATATGCTCATCAAATTTGAAGACGTGACCATTATAAGATCTAATTCCTTCAAACACTCCGTCTCCATAAAGAAAACCATGATCGAAAACGGAAATTTTCGCCTGGCTTTTTGGCAAGAATTCTCCATTGATATATACGAGACATTCTCTTTCAGTCATATGTTTTCCAGCTCTTATGTGCGATAAAAGATTATAAAAAATATTCAGATTTTCACTTATATATTTAAGGTAGCTCCCTTATCTGCTGACTTAACACTTGAAGAATATCTTCTTAAATAACCACTGGAAACTTTAGGTCTAGGTTTCCATGAATTTAGTCTTCTCTCAATTTCTTTTTCATCCACTTTCAAGTTGAGTCTCCTTTCGGGTATATTCAGCTCTATGAGGTCACCATTTTCGATAATTGCGATTGGTCCTCCTTCAGCTGCTTCTGGTGAAATGTGTCCTACACAAGGACCGTGTGTGCCTCCTGAGAATCTTCCATCAGTAATAAGCGCCACAGAGTCGATGAGTCCCATTCCAGCGATTGCAGAGGTTGGAGAGAGCATCTCTCTCATACCAGGACCACCTTTTGGCCCTTCGTAACGTATTACGATGACATTACCACTTTTCACTTCTTTCTCCAGAATTGCTTTCATTGCTTCTTCTTCAGAGTCAAAGACTTTAGCTGAACCCGTAAAGTTCATAATCTTTAACGAGATTGCGGCGGTTTTAACAACTGATCCCTGTGGAGCTATGTTCCCCAACAGAATCGCTATTCCCCCTTCTTTATGAATGGGGTTTGATAAAGGTCGAATGACTTCTTCATTTAGAATACTTGCGTCTCTAATGTTGTCTTGAACTTTTTCTCCAGTGACAGAGATGATGTTTAAGTGTAAGTGTTTCGATAGCCTTTTCATAATAGCAGGGACCCCTCCTGCTGCGTCTAAGTCTTCCATAGTGTAGGGTCCACCTGGACACATATTTGACAGATGTGGTATTTTTCTGCTTAATTTATCAAAAATATTTAGATTAAGTTTTATCCCTGCCTCAGATGCAATGGCTAGAAGGTGTAGAACAGTGTTAGTGGATCCTCCTAAGGCAAGATCGACCATTATAGCGTTCTTGAAAGCATCTATTGTGAGAATCTTTGAAGGCTTTAAATCTGTTTTTATTAACTTCATTATTTGTCTTCCACTGGCTCTAGCCAATGTCAACCTTTTTGCATTAACAGCTGACACTGTGGCAGACCCTGGAAGAGCCATGCCCATGGCTTCAGAGAGGCAAGCCATAGTGTTAGCAGTAAACAATCCATTACATGATCCGCATGTTGGACATGCAACGTCTTCCATCCCCTTAAGCTCTTCTTTTGATATTTTTCCTTCTTTGTATTTTCCAACGCCTTCAAAGACTGAAATTAAACCTATCTTTTGATTCTTAAAGTAACCTGAAAGCATTGGCCCTCCAGTAATTATGATTGAAGGAATATCTACTCTTGCTGCAGCCATCAACATTCCCGGTGTGATCTTATCACAATTTGTCACCAACACTACTCCATCAAACCTGTGAGCTTGCACCATTAACTCTACAGAATCAGCAATTACCTCTCGAGATGGTAAGCTGTACTTCATCCCTTCATGTCCCATAGCGATTCCATCACATATACCAATGGTGCCGAACTCGAAAGGTACACCTCCTGCTTCTCGCACTCCTTCAGATACAGCTTTGGCGACTTTATCCAAACAGATGTGCCCAGGGATTATTGTGTTGTAGCTGTTTGCTACGCCTATGAAAGGCTTATTGATGTCCTCGTCGGATAAACCTAAAGCTTTTAAAAGTGATCTATTTGGCGCTCTTTCAAAACCTCTTTTCACATCGTCACTTCTCAGTTTCATTTTTTCACCTTATGTTGGTTTTCTTTAACATGTTTAGAAAGAAGCATGTTCATACCACTCAACATTGCGTCAACACTAGCTATGACAATATCACCATGAACTCCAGTGGCAGTCACAATTCGGTTATTACGTCTTAAACGAACCACCACCTCCACAACTGCATCGCTACCGCCAGTTATGGCTTTAACATGATATTGTTCCAATTCAATATCAGCTGTTTGTAGGACTGCTTTTCGAATGGCGTTTATTGCAGCGTCTACGGGACCAGTGCCAGTGCTAGCTTCTATCAATGAAGACCCATTTATGTTCAGCTTCACAGAAGCTGTTGGTGTAACCTTATTCCCTGTGATAACAGTGAGCTCGTCAATTTCAATAGCTTGAGTTTGCGGTAACCCCATCACAGATAGTGCAATAGCATAGAGATCAGCATCTGTAATTGTCTTGCCTCTATCTCCAATCTTCTTTATTCTTTGAAATATCTCTTTCAATTGTTTTGGTTGAGGTTCTAGTCCACTGTCTTTGAGAGTGGCTTTGATTCCGTGTGTACCTGAATGCTTACCTGCAGCGAACTTCCTGGACGCTCCAACTAACTCGGGTGAAATAGGTTCATATGTCAATGGGTAAGAGAGAATTGCATGGGTGTGTATAATAATATTACGCCTATCCGAAGAAGCGGTAATATCCAAA
>JAUVYS010000085.1 GCA_030602965.1 Candidatus Bathyarchaeota archaeon
TCCAAAAACAACCGCTGTTATATCGCTTCCTCCCCTGCCTAAAGTCGTTATTTTACCATCCTCCGTTACTCCTATAAATCCAGGAATGACAGGAACAATTCCTTTTTTTAATAAAGGAAGAATTTTCTTTTTAATCATTCGTTCAGTCTCTTCTAGCTTGATCTCTGCTTCACCAAAATTTGAATCAGTGATTATTGGCCACAAGTCTGAAGTTGGGTCAAGATCTATTGCTTTTAATCCTAAAGATTTTAGGGCTCCAGTCATGAGTCTGGTGGATGCTCGCTCTCCATGAGATAAGATTTCATCCATTTCCTCTTTCTCTAGGTTAGCTGCATTTGACGCGTTCAAAAATTCATCGGTTACACCCATCAAGGCAGAGACAATAACAATAACTCCTCTTCCATTATTTACCTCATTCATAACCTTCTTGGCCGCCTTCAAAACATCTTTAGAAGATGAAAGACATGAACCACCAAATTTCAATACTATTTTCTTATTCACCAAGAATCATCACTGTCTCTTTTTTAATAATTGAAACAAGATTGGAGGAGAGTAATTTCGGAAAAAATGGACAAAACTTAGTTGAGCATGAAGTAAAAGCTAGCCCTCCTGAAAACGCTAGCCCTCCAGATCAACATCTTGTAAGCCTCCAATAAACTTAACGATAAGACTGTCAGTCAGTATATAAAACTTTTGCAAGTAAGCAATGACAAGATTAGAAAATCCATCATTTATTAACAAAATCTTTACAATTTTTTTAGATACCATTTTAGAATAAATTATCAAGTTAAAATGAAATTGAACAGTCAACTTTTTTACTTCCAATATTCAATCTCTTAAAGAAAAGCACATTTATGAAAAATGATGTTGAAAAAGTGAATTTTGTATGCCCATTCTAAGACCTGGTGAGACCATTATACTTCAAGAGAGTAAGCGGAATATCATTGAAAAATGGGGGCAAGGCACATTACATCTTACTAATTTTAGACTTGTTCTAGAGGGCACAATAGGCCTGATATCCAAGAAACTTAGAGTTGCCTTTGATGTACGTTTAGATAATATTACAAATATTGCTATTATCGGTGTACTCAGAAAGAGGCTTGCTGTTTTAACATCGGAAAGGCAATATGACTTGAATGTTGATGATATATCATTATGGGAGGATGCAATAAGGACTGAAATCAGTCAATTCAAACCACCTGAATTAGTCTCATTAGATTCGATAACTACTCCAGAACAGAACAAGTTAAACAAAATACATCTTGCCTGTTCAAGTTGTGGAGAATCTATGATGTTTATACCACAAATTCAGAAATATTTTTGCAAAAAATGTAACATGATATTAGAATTTTAATATTGAGTTGTATCTATGAGCTATATTTTTCTGCAAGTATTTTAAGTAAGCCACGCAGTAAGTCTCGTTCTGTAACTATACCAATGCAATCACCCTTATTGTTCCTCACTGGAAGCCTTCGAATCTTCTTTCTAATCATCAATTCAGTTGCTTCTTTAATACTGATTTCATCTGATATACATACCACTGGAGTTGACATCACTTTTCCGACACTAATTGTTGAGGGGCCAATCTTCTTTGCGGTCACTCTTATCAATATGTCTCGTTCAGTTATAATTCCTATCACTCTTTTATCTTCTAAGACTATAAGAGAACCAATATCTTTTTCCCGCATCAACTTTGAAGCTGTTCTAACTGTTGCAGGAGGACCTACGGTGAAAACATTTCTTGTCATAATATCTTTAATCTTCAATTTCTTTCTCCAATTGCCTTGATTTAGATGAATATCTGGTTTAAGTATTTCTATGAGAGTAAAAAAATTGAATTCAAATCATTAATTACAAAGTTATAATTGATTTCAAACTTTGAATTACAGTTTTTATTCTCAGTAATGTCTGCTTGGCTTTGCAATCTTATGTTTCTTTTTCTTCTTACTTACCATTTTATTCTTCTTATCTTTACTCATGATCACTCACTTTCAATGAATTTCTCAAACATATATTGATGTTCCTTATAATCCTTTTTGTAAAACAAACCAGTATTCAGAAAAAAGTGTAATGTTCCTTTAACTTACAAGTAAAAGATTGAATTTGGCTTGCAAATCAAGACAAGACAAGTATTTTCGAGGAAACCTAGTTGAACTTACTCATTTTATCGAAAGCGTTTTACGAAAGAAATCCTGAAAAAGTTGCAAAGGGTCTTCTTGGCAAAAAACTAATTCGAAAAACGAATAGTGTTTTTCTTGAAGGAATTATTGTTGAAACTGAAGCTTATTACGGGTTTGAGGATCCGGCTTCTCGCGCTTATCATGGTTTAAAAGATTACAATAAACTCATGTGGGATGAACCTGGATTCGTGTTCATATATAATGTTCACAATAATTGGATGTTTAACATTATTGCACATGAACACAGTGAAATTGGCGCTGTCCTAATAAGAGCAATAGAACCAACAAAAGGCATCGAAACTATGATGAAAAACAGACCAGTTAGTACAATTCATGAATTAACTAATGGGCCAGGAAAAATGACAAAGGCTTTGAAGATTGATAAAGTATTTAGTGGGGCTTCAGTCACTTCTGAAAAGAGTAAAATCTTCATCGTTAATAGCGAAGTTGTCATTAAAATTGGAAGTTCTCATAGAATCGGGGTTAAAAAAGACTTGGAAAAAAAGTTGCGGTTCTTTATTATGAATAATAAATTTGTTTCAAAATAATATATTTCTGCTTAGAAAAGATTTACACAAAAATATTTATTTGAGCTTGTAAAACGTGTATTATAAAATCTTAATATAGGCGAAAAAAATGGAAAATCAAGTTTTTTTGTTTGATGAAGGGTCATCAAAACTTAAAGTCCTTCTTGGCGGGAAAGGTGCCGGTTTAGCTGAGATGACAAATATTGGATTACCTGTTCCACCAGGTTTTACTATAACCACGAATATTTGCCAGAAATATATGAAAGTGGGTGAAAAGGTGCTCGACCAAATTTACGATCAAATATCCGCTAAATTAAAAATATTGGAGGAAAAGGCAGGTCGATCTTTTGGTGATGCTACAAATCCGCTATTGGTTTCTGTTCGTTCTGGTGCACCAGTGTCCATGCCTGGAATGATGGACACTGTGCTAAATCTTGGTTTAAACAACAAGACAGTTAACGGTCTTATTGAACAAACTCAAAACAAACGGTTTGCCTATGATGCATACCGACGTTTTGTCCAAATGTATGGAAAAGTTGTAATGGATGTTGAAAGTCAAAAATTTGAAGATTCAATTGAAGAGTTCAAGAGTGAACTTGGGGTTAAATATGATACTGAATTGGACGTAAATACACTAAAAAAGATGGTTATCAGATTTAAGCAAATTGTGAAAAAAGAAACTGGAAAAGATTTCCCAGAAGACCCAAAATTACAACTGAGAATGGCAATAAAAGCAGTTTTTGAGTCATGGAATAGTAAAAGAGCAAAAACATACAGACGTATAACAAAGATTCCTGATGACATGGGTACAGCTGTAAATGTACAGGTTATGGTCTTTGGCAACATGGGTGATAATTCCGGTTCTGGGGTTGGCTTTACTAGAAATCCTTCAACTGGCAAAAAGCACTTGTACGGAGAATATCTTCTGAATGCTCAAGGAGAAGATGTTGTGTCTGGTGTTCGTACACCACAACCCATTGAACGGTTAAATAATCAATTGCCCCAAATTTATGAAGACCTTAAGAAATTTGCAGAGATTCTAGAAGATCATTACAATGATATGCAGGACATCGAATTTACTATTGAGAATGGGAAACTCTACATTCTTCAAACAAGAACTGGAAAGCGAACAGCTCAGGCTGCAGTTAAAATTGCGGTTGATATGGTTCAAGAAGGGCTTATAACAAAGGAAGATGCATTGGCGAGGATTGAACCTGATCAACTGAAGCAATTGTTACACAATAGAATAGATCCAGACGTTGACATTAATGTGATAGCTAAGGGATTACCAGCTTCACCTGGAGCAGCTTCAGGAAAGGTAGTTTTCAACACGGATGAAGCAGCTGAGCTAGGAGATACAGGAGAAAAGATAATTCTAGTAAGGCCTGAAACCACGCCAGAGGACATTCATGGTATGGTTGCTTCGCAAGGATTTTTAACTAGTAGAGGCGGAATAACGTGTCATGCAGCGGTCGTTGCAAGAGGTATGGGCAAACCTGCAATTGTAGGGGCAGAAGAGCTGAAGATTGATCTTGAAAATGAAGTGTTCTATGTCAATGATGTTGAGGTCAAGAAAGGTGTAATCATTACTATCGATGGTGGACTAGACCATGTCATAATTGGCGAGGTGCCAACGATTGAGCCTGAATTAACTCAAAATTTCAGGACTCTACTCAATTGGGCTGATCAAGTTAGAAAGTTAGGCGTACGGACGAATGCGGATACGCCTGAGGCAGCGAAGAATGCAAGGAATTTTGCGCCTGTGAATCGACCTCTTGTACCATAGAAATCTTTTTCATATGCTAATCCACCAAGTCTGATACTTTGATTGAGTGTTTTCTTAATTGCGTTATATAATTCTCTGATTTCTTTTTCATTTATTGTGGGTATTTTCCTGTTTGGATGGAGTTTAGCCTTGAAAAGAATGTCTTGAATGTATACATTACCAATACCTGCGATGTTTTTTTGATCAATTAAGAAGTTTTTAATCCTGCCTTTTCTATTGGTTAACGTTTTTGTAAAGTTTTCAAGAGTAAATTGTCTGTCTAGTGGTGAGATTCCAAGTCTTGAAGTCATCTTGTGTTGAGATAGTTTTTCTTCTTTAACGAGGTGAATGTAGCCAAACCACCAGAAAAAAATCGTAAATCCTGTCTTATCTGAAAAAGTCAATTTAAATTGGTATTTTTCAGGCAACTCTTGATTTTTTGTAAAAAAGATTAGATCTCCGCCCATGCCAAGATTAATTAACATAAAATAAGCTGGAGCAAGGTTGACGAATATCCATATTACTAGGTACTAAGCAAATCTTTATATTCTAATAGATTTCATAGTTTAAGGCGTGAACGAAATGAAAACCAACAAGGAATTAGAGCAATTCAAGAAAAACAAATCTGTTGATTATTGGCTTACAGCGTTACAAAGTCAAAAAGCGGGAAGCTCTGGAACGACATACCAATATACACATGCGTTGAAAAGGTTTTGCGACTTCTCACATGTGACCCCTGACCAATTAATAAAAGAAGTCAAGGGCACTTACGATTTACCGCGAAGCAAGTTTGAAGAAGTAAAAACGCAAGCCCGACACCGTATAAACAAGTTTGTCGTGCACCTCGAAAAACAGGGTTTAGCGCCAAACAGCATAAAAAGGATAAAGACCTCAATCGCAAGTTTCTACCGACATAATGATCTTGACGAATTAAAAATCAGAACGTACCACGCGTACCCCGTCAAACTCGACCGCGCGCCAACAAAAAAGGAACTTAGAAAATTAATAGAACTCGCCAACGAAAGAGACACCGCTTTAGTTTTGCTTCTCGCAACTTCGGGCTTGAGAATAGGAACCTCAGTTAAACTGACAGTTGGAGACATCGACTTAACCGCAGAGGAACCAATCACGATTAAAATTCCGCATGCGATCACAAAAGGAAAATATTCAGCTTACACCACGTACACCACGAATGAAACCGCAGAAGCAATAAAGGAATACCTCGACCATCGCAGACATGGAACCCGCAAAATCAAACCCGAACACGTAACCCCATCAAGCCCGCTCTTTCGCGCAAGATACAACGAAGTAAAAACAATGACCCCCGAATCAGCAACCTCGCAAATGCACGATTTGATCTTTCGCGCCCAACTCAACAAGCCAG